>NZ_LMMI01000051.1:0-5206 GCF_001422775.1 Methylobacterium sp. Leaf87
AACCTCGGCCTCGGTCTCGGTCACCTGACCGGCGGCGAATGCGCGCCAGAGCAGAGCGGAGACTTCGGGCAACTTCACGCACGGCGCGGCTTCGGCCGCCCGCCTGATTTCGTCTGCGAACACGTATCCCTCCTGGCACGCGCCGCACCGAGGGGGGAGGAGCGCCGTCCAGGCAAAGCTTCGCCGGGGCTAAAATGGCGCCATTTCTGACGCGATAGCCCTTGCGGCGCTGCGAGGGGAATGGGATGATCCAGTCGCCAAACTGAAAGATCGGTCCCAGCCCCGGCTGGATCGGCGGCTCGCACCCACCCGGTGCGGGCCGTTTTCGTTTCCGGAGCCAAGAGACTCGGAACCGGGGTACGATGCGCGGGCGGGGTCCACCGCGTCAATATCTTCTGCCCATCGCCGGACAGTCGATCGACGGGCGCACCCAGCATCGTTGCCAGAACGCCGTTCAGGAACGCCGTTCAGGGGTTGCCCGGTGGATCGGTGGTGTTGCCGTTCTTGCCACTACGCCACCGGCGAAGCTCGGCGAGAAGGCCGGTGATGGCCCCCAGGACGACAGCCGTTGCGGCGGCGTAAGCGGTAATGCTGTGCGGGTCTGGCATGGTTGCCTCGTGGAAGCGTTGCCAGATTTTTACCCCTGCCCGCCTAAGGCCGCGCTAAACAGACGTCCTACCGGGGGGATTCGTTAACCGTTTCCGTGAACCGTGCCTTCCAGGGAATCCATCCTCTGGGCAACCGGCATGGTCACACTCGGCAGCGCCGCAAAACAACTCGGCATCTCGAAGCCAACCATCTCGAAGGCCATCTCGAAGGGGCAGCTTTCCGCTGCGCGTCGAGACGATGGCAGCTTCGCCATCGATCCGAGTGAACTGGTCCGGTGGTGGGATGGGGTGAAACACCGCTTCCAGCCTCAGCCGGTTGTCGAGTTACACCCGGCAACCCCTTCGGTAATCAACTCGGAAACGGGGATTGCCCATCGGAACCCCGAACACCCCGGCAACGGGGATAACGAGGTAGCTACCCGGCTCGCTGCCCTTGAGGCCGAGGTACGCGGGCTGCGCGAGTTGGTTGCCGAGGTGAAGGCTTCCAGGGACGATGCTCGTCAGACGGCGGACCAATGGCGTGTTCAGGCGGAACGGCTCACGATGGTGTTGCCCGCTCCCGACAAGGACGAACCTGCCCGGCTCTCGTTGTGGAAGCGTCTGGTGGGTTGATCCATCCGATCTCCAGCATGACGACGATCTCGGGGGAGATCATGATCTCCGTGATCGCGTCCGAACGGCTGCTTGATTTCCTGCCTGATTCGTTACATTTGTAGAATCGAACGTTTCATCACATGTAACGAATCGGAGAACCGGTTGGGCCAGGATCGGTATGTCGCCTACTTCCGGGTCTCGTCGGCGAAACAGGGGAAGTCTGGGCTGGGTTTAGAGGCCCAGGAACAGACCGTTCGTGATCGCCTCGGTGGGGCCGTGGAGCCCATCGCCAAGTTCACCGAGATCGAGACGGGCACGAACAAGCGCACCCGCCCCCGACTTGCTGAAGCCTTGGCTCACTGCCGGTTGATGGGGGCGAAGCTCATCGTGGCGAACGTGAGCCGGTTGACCCGCGATCCTGATTTCATCGGCACGCTGACCGATGCCAGGGTGGAGGTGGAGTTCTGCGATCTGCCGAACACCAAGGGATCGATGGGCCGGTTCATGTTGCGCCAGATGCTCTCCGTGGCCGAACTGGAGGCTGGAATGGTCTCTGAGCGCACCAAGAAGGCTCTCGCTGCGGCGAAGGCCCGTGGTGTGAAGTTGGGGAGCCATGGGCGCAACCTGACCAGGGACGGCGTCCAGGGACGCGCGATCAGCAAGCAGGTCCGCCGAGAGCAGGCCAACCTTTTTGCGTCAGACCTCGCGGGGTTCATGACCAACATGGAGGTACGCAACGCTTCGCTTCGAGAGATTGCAGAAGCCTTGAACGCGAAGGGCATTCCGGCTCCGCGTGGTGGTCAATGGTCGCCTACTCAGGTGATGCGCATCCAGAACCGGCGGGCAACGGCTGACGTCAACTAAGTTAAATTCAACTTTTTGTAGTATTACTTTTATGAGAGAAATCATGAATCCGGCTTCTGATGTATTTGGTTGGGCAATTTTAATTGCGACTTTTATAGGTCCAGTAGCAGCGGTCTACGTCACACGTCTAATAGATAAAAAACGTGAAAATTACGAACGAAAGATGCGTATATTTCGGATACTGATGGGGAATCGAGCGGCTGGCTTAAATGCTGAAACTATACAAGCCTTGAATCTGATTGAGATAGACTTCCAGAAATGCGCTAAAGTCCTATCGGCGTGGAAGGATTACTTTGAGAATCTTCGAGCGGAGATGCCATCAGGGGATCGTCAACAAGCCTTCTTCGTAAAAAGGCAGCACCTGTATGCAGCTTTGCTCGACCAGATAGCAAAAGTTGTCGGATACAACTTCGAGCAGCTTCACATCCTTGAAGGTGGCTACTACCCAACCGGCGCTGCCAAGAGCGATGCGGATCAGAATGCGATCCGCGAGCTTTTTGCCGGGATCGCCAACGGCGAGCGTGTTCTACCCATAGCTGTAACCAACCTTCCGGCTTCTATCGATCAAGCCTCTGAAGCTTCAACCTTACGTGGCATTTAAGTCCGAACCGCGCTGGTGTGACTGCGTTACGAGAGACAAGCCGCATCAGCCAAATCCACCACCGCCTGGGCGCGAGATCGCTCGACGTCTGCTCGCGTCTGATCCAGATCGAGGCGGGCTTGCTCCACCTCTAGATCGGATAAGGCATCAGCATTGGCATCACCGTACTGAGCTTCGAGGCTTGCACTGGTTCTTCGTTGCCCTCCCATCCTGTCTAAGTGATCACATAGTTCTGACAGGGTTTCGTCGGAGATTTTATCAAGATTGATATAGGGTAATATTTCCTTGATTCTCATGTTATCCTTTCGAACATTGAATTTATGAATGGGAATCACAGTGTATTTCCCATTCGGGTTATACTCTTGTACTTGATAATATGAAGGTTTGGTATTGTCTTTATCGCTATGTGCAGTGGGAATTGTCAACTGCAATGCTTGTGAATCTTGTTTTTCTACTACGGATTCTGAGGTATTACTGTACACTCTGGAACCGTAACTTGACCGCGACGACACGCTTGAAATCGTCAAGTTGTCTAACCCGATCGTCCGGTACATCGCCTGGACGTAATCGATCCACTTGGTCTCGTATTCCTCTCTGTAATACTCAGTCTTCCGATCAAGCCATCCTCTTGAATAAAAGAATTTGAACTTTACGCTGTAATCTGACAATCTCTTTATATTATCTGAAACTGTTCCATTTTTATAAATTTCCGCAAAGTGTACTTGCCTCGGACCAACGGACCACCTCGATCTAATAGATTTATCTATGAGATTCCAAGATTCATGTCCTCTTCCATCTATAATCATATGAACATGAAGAATCACCACACGTTCCAGCTTGTGAATCTTCGCGAAATCGATACCGAATCCGGACAACAACTCGGTCTTCATTCGGCTGCACAGCATGTTCGGGTGAATTAGATCAATTTCGACTACACCCGTCCATCGCGTATATCCGCGCGGATCGCGACGGATGCGCCCCTCCTGCATCAGGGTCTTTCTGAAATCGGCATTGAGGGATGCGACCGCTTCTCTCATCAGCACAGCCGTGTCGTCCCATATGCGGACGACATAGGCCCCCACGATCACGGTGACCCAACGAAGGTCAGATCGGCGGGTCCGGACGAAGACGTCGTAGCGTGCAGCGGTGGCCGCACGGAGAGGGGCGATCTCCTCGTCCCAGGTCATGGCAGTAGCCATTCGAGGAGAGCGATCTCACCGGCAATTCCGGCGAAGCGCCGGTCGTCGGTGTAGTCGAGCACTCGCGGCTGCGAGCCGATCTGCACGAGGGCTGTCCAACCTTCATCATGCTCGATTGCGACCCGCTGACTACCAAGACGTCCTACATAGGCTCCGCAAATAAATCTTCGTCTACCCTGAGATTCCGATAAATAACTACGCGCAAACTTAGATGATTCCTGTCTTAAAATTCTTAGATTCATAATATTTCCTCGCTACAAAACTATTCCATGGATGAATTTATCCAGAACCGCATCCAGAGTCTATTTATAAAGGATCAATTATGTACGGGCACCAAGTTGTGAAAACATTTAACCGAATCCACCAACTTGGATTGACGGATTCACCGCATAACTTCAGCGTAAAATGGTGTGGTCGAAACGGAAATTATCTATACGACTTCTTCAGACGAAGTGGTATGAACCGACGTGTTCGGCCAGAATTAGTTACTCGAATCCGATCAAGACTTGCAGATGTAGCGTCTGTAGCATCAGACGATCTCGCATCCGAAGTACGCGCTCTGGACGCAGTCATCGCGCGTGACGTCGCTGTCGCGGACCTTCTTGGCCGCGCTGATCGATTCGCAGGTTGAGATTCCGTTACCGAATCCGCTTTGCAGATTCGTCATCCACAGCAAGGGCGAATCTTTCCCCAGGATGTCCACCGAATCTTCGTCCGGCACCCCTCTCGGAAGCCCTTCGACCACTCCGAGATGACCCAGAATTCGAGCTATCTGTAATTCTTGTATTCGTGCCGGGCACCGATTTGCCCCCTTGTGATGCGGCTGTCGGCCGACGTGCCAGACGCATCCACGCCTGCCATTCAGCGGAGATGATCCGCACGACGTTCGAGAGGTTGCGCCAAGCCCTGAGTTTGCGAGCTTCAACCTCAATGAGCCCGTGGTGTCGTGCGTGCTTGAGGGCGTTCTTGGCTGTGGTTCGGCACACTCCGGCGAGGGCGGCAATCCGATCGAGCGGCATGCGGCAATCCCCCATGCGAGCCACCGTCTCGGCCACGACGGCGAGAACCGCGACCTCTGCCAGGGTGAACCGGCACGCGATGTTGGGCGGAAGCCTTCCAGAAGCCGCCCAGGTGCGGCGGCGCTCCATCGAGGCGTCTGTACGTGGTCGGGAGCCCACGGGCTTCCTGGGGGCAGCTACGGCTGCTGGAACGGTCCTTCGCACCTCGATCAGGGTGGATAGAACCTCGGCCTCGGTCTCGGTCACCTGACCGGCGGCGAATGCGCGCCAGAGCAGAGCGGAGACTTCGGGCAACTTCACGCACGGCGCGGCTTCGGCCGC
>NZ_LMMI01000052.1:0-2478 GCF_001422775.1 Methylobacterium sp. Leaf87
GCGCCTGTCACCCTCCCGGATCTGGCCTTCCGGCTACCCATGGCCGCCACCATGCAGTAGCCTTCCAATTGGCTCGGTCCAAAATACCGGTCAGGTCAAGATGTGCTGCATCCCGCCCTATGGAGGCAGAGAGATTCTACCGCGACCCCCCGCCTGGAACAAGGGGCGAACGAGCGTCACCGACCAGATGCTATGCGGTAGAGCTCGGCCTCGCGCTTGAGGTCGTAGGCTACGGTCGGGACGGTCCGGGCAGCGGGGACGCGGGCCGAGGATGGCCGGTGAGACGCGGCACGGCGGGGACGGGACTGGGACGCCATGAGGCGGTCCGACAGGGCCTGGCGGGCATCCTCGGCCAAGGCCACGTCGGCAGGATCCACGGAAGCGCCGGACGCCCCCTGGATTTCCCAAACCTCGTTCCAGCCGAAGACGGGGAGCTTCGTCGTGATCCACGTCCATCGGGCTGTTGCGGTCTCAACCTCGGCGTGGTGGACGGTGTGCTGGACGATCCGGACCTCGCCGGGAGCCGGGGCCGAGGGCTTGGAGGCAGGGCGGGAGCCTCGCGAGGCGGAGCCCACAATATAGCGTGACGAACTGTGGACTACCGGCTGAGCCTCGGACACTTCGACGGTGGAGGTCGGCTCGGACGGGATGGTGAGCTTCGTCGGGCCGTTGACTCGCAGGTCCTCGGCGGCCTCGGCCATGGCGCGGAGCTGGCTCGTGCGGCCCCGTCCGGTCGTGTAGCAGACCTCGGCGATCGTCCAGCCCTCGGACCGCATCCCGAGCCCGAACAGCCCGTCCACGATGCGGTCCTCGACGGTGTCCGTGCGCGCGGAGGCATTGAGGCGGCGCCGGCGGGCAGTCTGGCGCTCCGCCGGGGTCATGGCGACCGCTCCGCCCGGGACGAGGGCCCTGAGGCCTGCGGCGTCCGCCTCGTCGACCTGGATGTCCAACAGGTCGACCATGCGGGCGGCGCTGTAGCCGTACAGGGGCGACCGCTCCGTCCCCTCCCACGTGTCCGTCTCCCCGGCGTCGTGGCGGCGCTGGCGACGGTCGAGGGATCCCAAGGCAGCGAAGGCCTCGCGCTCGGACAGGCCTGCCAGGGGGGCGAGCTCGGCGACCCAGTCCTCACGCGATCCGCCCTTCATTTGGGCGGTGGCGTTGGCCGTCAGGAACAGCCACGTCTCGCGGCCACCCTTCCGAATCCCGCCACGGTGCTCGCGCAGCGCAAGGAGGTCGGAGAGGACGGTCGGCCAATAGCCCGATGGGACGCGACGGACGGCCTTCGGGGCTGCGTTGTCGTTGGCACCGACTGCCTCGGTGCGCTCGCGACGGCGCTCGGTGAGGACGTGCCGGGCAACGGGCAGGATCGCGTCGGCGAGGGCGTGGAAGGTGTAGCGAGTGGCGTCCGCAAATACGGCAGGGGCGAGCAGGCGGGCCATCCGGCCACTCTTCGGGTTGACGCTGCCGACGAGGCGGACGACGCGAGCGGCGTCCGTGCAGACGCGATCGAGGCCGCAGTCGCGGAACAGACGCCACAGGGGCAGCATGCGAGCCTCGTGGGCATCTAACTCGGCATCGTCGCGACGGCGGCGCCGAAGCGGCATGCCGTTCGAGGCGAGGACAGGACCGTGGAGAGCTGCGATCGTGGCGCGGACGCGGGGCCATGCAGCGGCCTTGGCTCCGTCAAAGGCGAAGGTGCCCTGGATGTTCCGGCCCGAGAAGATCCACGCGGACGGCTGGGGAAGGCCCGCGGCCTCGAAACCGTCGACGAGGAGGGCCATGACGTCCTCGGGCTCCCAGCCGTCGTAGGGAAGGCCGCGCTGGTTGTAGTCGAAGTCGAGGGGGATCGAGCCCCAGGATTTCAGGGTCTCGCTGCTCCGGCGACGTCCCCAGAACCGGTTCGCGGACACAAGCTGCGCCGTCTCGAAATGGGGGCTGCTGGGGGCGTCGGCGGGATCGACGGTGTCGCCCTCGAAGGTCTCGCGGTCGCCCTCGATGACCTTCCGCCCGATCCAGACGCGTCCGACCGACCCCTTCGGGTTGAGCCACGCGACATGCTCGCGCCGGAGATGGGCGCGGGTCGCAGGGCAAGGGAGGGGCGAGAGGTTGGCCATGTTCCGTAGGGTCATCTGAGGCTCGTGGGGCAGCACTCCCGCGAACCTGAGAATGCTACCCGCGTCGCATGCTTTCAGCAAACGGCCTCGGTTGAACCGACCCCCTGGGGGCGGCCCGCCCTGGGGAAGCCGCCCCGGCCCCCGGGATTGGGGTGCCCTCGACCCCGGATCGGGTACGAATCGCCGGGGTTCCCAACTGGGATGGGAACGACCTGATTGGGCTGCCCTCGCCGAATCCGGCAGCCCAACGGAGGCTCTCTCCACAACTGATCGGCCCCCACGAGGTGGTCCAAGGGTAAAGTTAGTGCACGGTGGGCCGTTCCGCCACGGGTAGCTTGGCCGGCGGAGCTGGTCGGGCGAGCGC
>NZ_LMMI01000053.1:0-2068 GCF_001422775.1 Methylobacterium sp. Leaf87
GGGGTCCACATGGCACGTCCAGATGAGGCTTCAGCACCCTTCTGGAATCACCGCCATCCCGGCCACTCAACCCCGGCCGGACATTATCGGACGGGCTCTTAGAGCGCCCAACAGAACGGTGCCGTGAGGGCGGTCGTGCGTTGGTGTTGCATGGGTCGCTGTCTTCTTCCGGACGATCTCTGGCATGAGATCGCACCACTACGTCCACCTCCCCGGCCGCGTCCGAAGGGCGGGCGACGCTTCATCGAGAACCGTGCGGCCCTGACCGGCATCCTGTTCGTGCTGCGCTCGGGATTGCGCCGGGAGATGCTGCCGGCCGAGATGGGCTGTGGCTCGGGGATGACGTGCTGGCGTCGCCTGCGGGATCGGCAGGCGGCGGGCGTCTGGGTCCGCCTGCATGGGGTGCTGCTGGGGCGACTTCACGAAGCCGATCAGCTCGACTGGAGCCGGGCCAGCCTGGACAGCGCGTCTGTCCCGGCCAAAAAGGGGGCCTGCGACCGGCCCGAACCCGACGGATCGCGGCAAGCCGGGCACCAAGCGTCACCGCGTCGTCGATGCCCGCGGCACACCCTTCGGCCTGACCTTCACGGGAGCCAACCGCCATGACAGCGCGATGATGGCCCCGACCCTGGATGCGATCACGCCTGTGCGCAGCGGCCGGCGCGGTCGCCAACGCCGCCGTCCCCACAAGCTTCATGCCGACACGGCCTACGACACCCGTGCCCGTCGCCAGGAGTGCCGCGCCCGTGGGATCGTGCCGCGCATCGCCCGACGCGGGATCGAGAGTAGCGAGAAGCTCGGCCTTCACCGCTGGGTCGTCGAGCATACCCACGCCTGGTTCAACCGTTTCCGACGCCTGCCCGTCCCCTACGAGCGCCGCGCCGACATCTACCAAGCCTTCACAACCCTCGCCGCCTGCATCATCACCCTCAATCAGACCAGACGGTGATGCCCCAACCACCTGCCCGTCGGCGGAGACCGCCATGATGCACGCCTTGTCACTGCTCGACCCTGCCTTCGCGCGATGGGCACAGGCTATAAGGCGCCGTGACATGCTCACCAGGGTCCAACGCATCACCGCCGGGATCACCGACTACTTCAGGACGCGGAGCACCGAATGGTTCGCGGCCGCCTTGCTGCTCTAAATTGGGTAGATCCTGGTCAGCCCCCCGCGTCGTTTCCTCTATCCGCCGCCTGGACAGTGATAGCGGCGCATCTGCCCGAGGAAACGTGGGGCGCGATCATGCAGCCATCTCCTGCACGCGCCTGCTCGGCCTCGGCATCAATGGGACGTTCCGAACGTTCCCACATCCGCGCTGCGACCGCGGTCATGGCGTGCGCCCTCTGGTTCGAGTTCGTGGTGTCGATCTGGCAGGCCATGGTCGCAGTCGCGGCAGGCAGCGAGCGATTCATCGCCGAGAGCAACGGAGACCCGAAGCCGTTCGTCTCGAGCGCCGACACGGATCGCATCATTCCGGCTACACAGCGCCAGTATCGAGTGTGCGCCGCCCACCATTAGCCGAGGCGAACAATAGAAACCCCACTGATACCGAGCGAGCGTTCGTGGGGTGATTTCAGCATCGTCGTGCCACCGCGCGCGACACGTTATACCAAGCCTCGTTGAGCGAGACTCACGCGGGGTAGCGTCGCGATCTGGGCCATGATTCCGTCCTCTGGTTTTGGAGCCTGGGGAGGATGCGATGGCTGCTCCGGTGCCGCTGCGGACGGATTTTGATGCCGAGGCCCTGCGCGTCCTGGTCGAGGGTTCACGTGACCAGGCCCAGACCCGCCGCCTGTTAGCGCTGTCGGTGATCGCCGCGGGCGGTCTGCGCTCGGAGGCGGCCGAGATCGGCGGGGTCGGGTTGCAGACGGTGCGTGATTGGGTCGTGGCCTTCAACGCCGATGGCCCGGACGGGCTGATCGACGGCAAGGCCCCGGGTGCCCGTCCGCGCCTGAGCGCCGACCAGCGGGAGGTTCTCAGGGCCCTGGTCGAACAGGGGCCGACACCCGCCGCCCACGGCGTGGTCCGCTGGCGCTTGTGCGATCTGACCCAGATCCTGTGCGAGGA
>NZ_LMMI01000054.1:0-1473 GCF_001422775.1 Methylobacterium sp. Leaf87
GCCATCGCCACACGCTACGAGAAGACTGCCGTCAGCTTCATGGGCGTCCTCTCCCTCGCAGCCGCCCTCGATTGGCTCAAGCGATGACACGCCCTAGGAGCGTTCCTAACTTACACCTTCTACATGATATCCCATTTAACTGGTCTCCCTGACCCATCTCTCTCGATCAATAGAGATATCTCTCCGGGCGTCGCGCGCGGGATCAATAGCTTCGCTTCCCCAATATCGTTTGCGATTCGGAGAGCTCTAGTTTGGCCGGATTTCAGAACGCGTATCCCCCGATCATGTGGTTCAGCAAAGTACATGTTTACTCCATCACGCCATTTGCATTTACCACCCGACCATTCATCTGCCGCAAACAACGACTGCTCCATTGATGATGAAACTGCTGCGTCAAAACACAGGCCAACGCATAAAAGATCCGTCCTCAAGTTAACGATATCTCCTGCGTTTGGTGAATAACTTGCAGAGTGCGCGCTACGGTGGCGCTTTCGAACTATTCCTTTTACGAGTTCTTGGACCGATGGGACGCCGATGCCGGCGTCAGAAATGAAGGTGCGAAATGTATTCCAGTAATCTACAACCTGTAAACTCGATAGTAGATCTTTCAAACCGAGATCTGAAATGTTTCCAGTATAATCTCCTGCAACAAATTTACTAAATTGCTGAACCGTACCGTGCCCTGATGCCATTTTAGCTATTTCGGTTCGCAGTTCTAGCTCGAAATCTTCTTCCTGCCGCTTCAGCATTTTTGCGAACTGCTGGAGATTCGATAGCGCGTTTAGCCTTGCCGCAATTCTAAGTTTTTCAGGTAGATCTTCGTAAGAAAGGGGCCAGCGCTCAAGAGTTCGCAATGCCTCGACAGTTCGATCTCTGACGAATGTTTCGAGCGCAATTAGGCTAGAAATTAGAATTCCACGACGGAGAACAAATACTCCTGGCGTTATTGTGGCTTGGGTTGCGCCCTGAGCCAAGTATTCGAGGCTAATAGCCTCATTTATGCCTTCAAGGCTTCTCAGAAATTCAACGCGAGCTATGCTCATAATTCATACTCACGCTAAATCAAGGAGCATGTCGCGGACTTTTTCAATCCTTAGTTTAATTCTCGATGGTGTATTTGTTCCGAGACGTACGGCTTCCTCAAATTCGGAATCGGAAAAGAGGCGTTTTGTTTCCTCAATCAGTCGCGATTGCTTTTTGGAAATCGATTTTACTTGTTCGTTACTAATCAGTGAAGACGCAATCATTTCAGCGTCGTACAGTCCTGCCAAAGCTTGCTGACGCCAGCGCAGACCATCCCAACGCTGGAACGCCATTTCACCCCAGAGTGATGCTGTTCTACCTATTGCGTTCTCGAAGGGCGAGATGAGTGCTTCTAGAGACTGTTATGAACCGCTTGCCAGTTGAGCGGCCTGTTTGAGCATGAGGCAGACGAAGGCGACGATGTGGAGATCGGCGAGTGTGCTGGGATAG
>NZ_LMMI01000055.1:0-1280 GCF_001422775.1 Methylobacterium sp. Leaf87
CGATCTCTTCAGCCGTATGATTCTTCCGTCCCATAAAAACATCCTCCAAATGGCCCAAGGCCATACATCAGGGAGGACCACTTTTCAGGGGGCAGGCCACGTACCTCAATAGCGCATCCCGTTGGCAATGTACGGCAGCGCTTCAAGGACGAAGATCGGGTCCTCTATGAAGCAGAAACCCTGCCGTTGATGACGGTTCGTTTGGGCCTAGCTGGACGTTTGGGGTCGGGTGAAACCCATTAGTCCGCTTTACAGCTGAGTGCGAACCGCTCCTCTCAGTCCGGGCAATCACAACGAAGCCCTCCAGCAAGGAGCAGGAGACGCCGAGGGGACCTGTCGGAACCGAGAGTGTGGCGTACCTTAAGGAGTTGGAGGCGAGCTCGTGCACGATCAGAACTCAGGGTTCGGTTCCAGGTTGTCTGCCGCTCGGTTGCAGCGAGCCATTGTGGGACGGTGGAGGAATGCGCATTCCATCGCTGCCCGATCACAGCGTGGCCGTCTCGGCCTGCCGGAGCGAAAGGGGCCGCGCCCCTGATTGAGGATAACTCCGTCCTCTCCAAGCCGACCGCGCTGCTCAACGGCCGGGTCGGCTATAATTTCGAAAGCGGGATCAGCCTCTCTCTCGACGTCCTCAACCTTACCAAACGCCAGGGCCGACCAGATCATCTACTTCTACAACTCGCGCCTACCCGGCGAGGCGGCGGACGGTGCCGCCGAGCGGCACTTCCACCCGGTCGAGCCGACGGCGGTGCAGCTGACATTGGCATGCCAGTTCTAGCGACGTCGGGGCGGTATCCGGACCCGTAACATCAGGACGGATCCCTATTCCCAGTCCCGGCTGTCGAGCGTGCACGCACCATTCGCGGCGGCCGCAATGGCCGACATGGCCGCGTCGAGCGAGGCATGTTCCTTCTTAACTGACTTGAGGAGCCCGGCAGGTTCCGGTTGGATCAGGACGTTGTCCGTGTCGTCCGGCTTCGTGACGGTCCCAAGCTTCCGGCCCAGACGGTCATCCAGCGTCCAGGCATTGCCCGTGGACCCTGTGGGCGTGAGGACGACATCCATCTCTTCGATCCTCAACGTAAGGCGGTACTTCCAGGGGTGAACGCGAGTCGTGAGGACCGATCAGGCGGTGATCCTCTCGACCAGCCTCTCGGTCTCGTCAATGGCGACCCGGATGATCTAGAGGCTGTTATGGACCTGAGCGGTCTGGAATCCAGATGAGGAGGCATGACCTCTTCGCGCCAAGCCTACCCGTCCGATGTTTCCGATGATGAATG
>NZ_LMMI01000056.1:0-234191 GCF_001422775.1 Methylobacterium sp. Leaf87
TCCTGGTGGTGTCGGCCGCCGACGGCCCGATGCCGCAGACCCGCGAGCACATCCCCGATGATCGAACGCCTTGAGGCGGATACGAATATTCTGACCGTTCATGACCTAAACCTTGGCGGGGCGATATAGGGGCGGGCGCGAGGACCCGCCCCTCTGTCGTTCCCTGCAGACGTGACCGTGGGACGGAAGACTACTCGTTGATGGCGGCGACGACGCCTGCGCCGACGGTGCGGCCGCCTTCACGGATGGCGAAGCGCAGCTTCTCTTCCATGGCCACCGGCACGATGAGGGTGACGTCCATGGTCACGCTGTCGCCGGGCATCACCATCTCGGTGCCCTCGGGGAGAACGCACACGCCGGTCACGTCCGTGGTGCGGAAGTAGAACTGCGGGCGGTAGTTGGTGAAGAACGGCGTGTGGCGGCCGCCCTCTTCCTTCGTCAGGATGTAGGCCTCGGCCTTGAACTTGGTGTGGGGCTTGACCGAGCCGGGCTTGCACACGACCTGGCCGCGCTCGACGTCCTCGCGCTTGGTGCCGCGCAGGAGCACGCCGACGTTGTCGCCGGCCTGGCCCTGGTCGAGGAGCTTGCGGAACATCTCGACGCCCGTGACCGTCGTGGTCTGGGTGTCGCGGATGCCCACGATCTCCACGGTCTCGCCGACCTTGACGATGCCGCGCTCGACGCGACCCGTCACCACCGTGCCGCGGCCCGAGATCGAGAACACGTCCTCGATGGGCATCAGGAACGGCTTGTCGATCGGACGCTCCGGCTGCGGGATGTAGTCGTCCACGGTCTTCATCAGGGCGATGACGGCGTCGTGGCCGACGGCCTTGTCGCCGTTGTCGAGGGCCACCTTGGCCGAACCCTTGGTGATCGGGATGTCGTCGCCGGGGAAGTCGTACTTGGAGAGGAGCTCGCGCACCTCCATCTCGACGAGCTCGAGGAGCTCCTCGTCGTCGACGAGGTCGACCTTGTTGAGGAACACCACCAGGGCCGGCACGCCGACCTGGCGGGCGAGCAGGATGTGCTCGCGGGTCTGCGGCATCGGGCCGTCGGCGGCCGACACCACCAGGATCGCGCCGTCCATCTGCGCGGCACCCGTGATCATGTTCTTCACGTAGTCGGCGTGGCCCGGGCAATCGACGTGGGCGTAGTGGCGGTTGGCCGTCTCGTACTCGACGTGCGCCGTCGAGATCGTGATGCCGCGCGCCTTCTCCTCCGGCGCCTTGTCGATCTGGTCGTAGGCCGTGAACGTCGCACCGCCCGACTCGGCCAGGACCTTCGTGATCGCCGCCGTCAGCGACGTCTTGCCGTGGTCCACGTGACCGATCGTGCCGATGTTGCAGTGCGGCTTCGTACGAGCGAATTTCTCTTTGGCCATCGTAGATCGCCGCCGTCAGCGACGTCTTGCCGTGGTCCACGTGACCGATCGTGCCGATGTTGCAGTGCGGCTTCGTACGAGCGAATTTCTCTTTGGCCATCGTCTCTTTCCTGCGGCAAGCTCACACGAGCGGGCGCCCGGTCAGTCGCTCGAAAACTTAATCGAGCCGGGCGAAAGACGCGGCTCGCTTAGAGGCTTGCCGTCCTTTGATCAAGGGCTTTGCCGACAATCGTCCCCGGGCCGCCGTGCCGGAGCCCCCTCACCCGATGGAACGCTTGATCGGAGACGCTTCGAGCAGGGCCGCCTTGTCGACGCCCAGCGCTTCGGCGATCTCGTCCAGCGCCGTCGCTTCGAGGGGGGAGATGCCGTCGTGATCGGCGACGTCGGCGGCGATCAGGAAGGCGGCGGCGCGCTCCGTCTCGCCGCGTCCGAGGATGCCGGCGACGCGGCGGAGGTTCTCCGCCCGTCCGGCGCGGGTCCGCGCCCGGGCGATGCCGTCGTAGAGCTCGCTCTCCAGCATCAGGCGGTCGTAGCCCTTCTCGAGGATCGGATTGGCCTGGATGCCGGCGAGCGCCGTGTCGAACTCCTCGCTCGCCACTTCCCCGTCGGCGACGATGACGTTGGCGGCGGCCGAGACCATGGCCTGCATCAGGGCCGTGTCGCCCGCATAGGCGGTGACGGTCTGGCTGAAGCGGGCGACGATGTCCTGAAAGATGTTCATGGGACGCTTCTCATGGGGCCGTGAGGATGGGGCGACCCGCGCTGTACGATTCCGGGGGACCTCGCCGTTTCGCGCCGGGAAGGCAAGGGGTCGTGCGACGCGAGACCGCCGGGTTTCAGAACAGGGCCACGAGGGTGACGCCCAGGACCATCAGCACGCCCCCGACGATCCGCCACGGGCTCGCCGCGTGGACGGCAAAACCGATCCAACCGAAATGATCGAGGACGATGGAGGTGGCGACGCCGGCCGTGACGAGGATCGCCAGGAACGGAGCTGCTCCGATGGCCTGCGCGGCGAAGAACTGCGACAGGACCACGAGGGCACCGAGGCATCCGCCGAACCAAGCCCAGGCCGGCACCTGCGCGGCCTGGGCGAGGCTCGGCAGGCTGAAACGGCCGGAGACGAGGCCGATGAACAGCAGGGTGGTCCCGGTGCCGAGGGCCACCGCGAGCCCGGCGGCGAAGGGCTGGCCGAGGGCCTTGGAGAGGGTGGCGTTCGTGCCGCCCTGGACGGCGTTGGCAATGCCGGCCACAAGCGCGAGACCATAGAGATACCACATCGGGATCACCACTCGGTTCGGGCGGTCACCGCCTGACGGAAGCGACCTCCCGCATATAGGGCAGCGACGGCCGAACATGACCGAAGGGATGGGACGCGAGGACGCGGCGCGCGCGCGGGTGGTCGATCAGGGCCTGCGCGGTCTCCTGCGGCGGGCGACGTCGGACGCGCACCACCGCCTCGATTCCGGCTGGGCCGGCCACGATCTCCAGGAACGCGGAGCCTATGTCGGGTTCCTCGCCGCCATGGCGGCAGCCCTGGTGCCCCTGGAGGCGGACCTCGCCGCGTCGCCTCCCGAAGCGCTGCCCCCGGACTGGCCGGCGCGCCGCCGCACCGACGCGATCCGGGCCGACCTAGCGGCCTTGGGGCATCCCGCCCCGCCTGCGCCGGCGATGTCCCGCGCGCAACCGCCGGCCGAGGTCGCGGGGCTGCTCTACGTTCTCGAGGGCTCGCGTCTCGGGGGCCAGATGCTCCTGCGCCAGGCTCTGGCGAGCCCCGATGCGACGGTTCGGGACAACACCCGCTTCCTTCGGCAGGGCGAGGGTCAGCGCCTGTGGCCGAGCTTCGCCGCATGGCTCGAAACCCGGCCCGCCTCGGATGCCGACGGCGCCGTCGCCGGTGCCCTCAGGGCCTTTTCACTGTTCGAGAATGCCCAGAGCGCCCGGGCCTAGCCGACCCGCTCGTCCGGCGCACTTTCGCACAGGGTGGTCGACGGTGCTGCAGCGCGCACCTGCGACGGACCGGGACCCTCGACAGGGTGAAGCCTTGGCTCCCCGACCGGAACTGGTTCGGCGCGGCGCGCCCGGGGCCAGGACCGGCCGCAGGATGGTGCCGGGTCCGGGCGGCATCGGCCAAGGTCCGGCCGCGAGGCAGGCCCGTCATGCCCTCGCGAGTTCCCGTGTGATGTGCTTCACCGAGGGCGTGACGATGGCCACGAACTGCGCCTCGCGCAGCCGTCGGAAGGGTTCTGAGCCTTCAAGATAGCCGCGCGCGCCGAACTGGAGCATGGTGGCTTGCGCCGCGTCCAGGGCGAGCCAGGACATGTCGAGGCGCAGGCGCAGGGTCTCGCGGAAGGCGCCCGCCGCCGGATCGGCATGGCGTTCGACCGCGTGCACCAGCCGCGTCCACAGGTCGGCCGCCCGCGCGTCGATCCCCTCGGCCCCGAGGGGGAGCGCCGCGCCGTCGCGGCTGCCTCGGGCATCCGCGCGCATCAGCGCGGCGACGCCACGGGCGAGCCCCAGTCCCATGCCGGCCTGGAGCAGCACGAAGCCGTTGCGGATGCGGGGGACGAAGGCCGCGGCGTCGGGGGCGATCACGTCGTCGTCAGGCACGAAGGCGTCGCGGACCATCACCGTGTAGGTCCCGGTGCCCTCAAGCGCCACGAAGCGGGCATTGGCCGCGATGTCGACCCCTTCCTGGC
The DNA here is from genome assembly GCF_001422775.1 of Methylobacterium sp. Leaf87. NCBI lineage: Bacteria > Pseudomonadati > Pseudomonadota > Alphaproteobacteria > Hyphomicrobiales > Methylobacteriaceae > Methylobacterium > Methylobacterium sp. Leaf87. Next base: position 4,081 of record NZ_LMMI01000056.1, read on the forward strand.
CTGCCGCGAACACGGCCATGACTCGGCGGCCGTCGTCGAGGGCGAAGATGCTGGCGAAGGGGTGACCGGGGCCGAGATTGGAGACCCAGGGCAAGCGCCCGCGCACCCGGTAGCCGCCCGGCACCCGCCGACCCGTGAGGGCGAGGGGCTCGATGCCGGCGAACGCCTTCATCGGATTGGACAGCCCGGTGCCGCCGAGGCGTACGCCGCTGGCGATGCCGGACAGATGGCGGTCGCGGGCAGGTGCGTCGCCGTGGGCGAGGTACCAGACGAGGGCGTCCTGGCACCAGACGCAGAAGGCCGTCGACAGGCAGGCGGACCCCACCAACGCCATCGCTTCCACGGCCGCGATCAGTCCCTCGGGCGTGCCCGGCGCGTGGTGGGCATAGGCACCAGCTGCGCCGAGGCCGCGCAGTACGCCATCCGGATAGAGCCCCCCGTCGATCGCACCTACGAGGGGCCCGAGTTCGTCCCGCACGACGCCGGCGACGTCCCTGGGGGCTTCGGGCAGCGCCGCGGGACGAGCAAGGGCCGCGCTCATCGATTGCGGACGAGGCTGACGGCGACGGGATTTCTGACCGTGTTGAGCACCGGCGACCAATCACCGGCATGGGCCACGAGGTCGTCGAGCTCGGCCTGGCTCGCACCCTCGATGTCGAGGTGCGCGGTCAGGCGCACGGCGGTGAGGCCAACGGCCTTCGACGACAGGTCGCCTGTCCCCCAGACCGAGGTGATGTTGATATCGCCCTCGCTCTCGATCTCGATGCCGCGCACGGTCCAGCCGCGCGCGACCGCGTTGGCCTGGAGGCCAACCGCCACGCAGGTGCCGAGGGCTGCGAGCAGCGCCTCGGTGGGGTTCGGGGCGGTGTCGTCGCCGAGGAGGCCCGGCGGCTCGTCCACCACGTGGGCGTCGAGGTTGCGCACGTAGTTGAGATGGCGGAAGCGCCGACCCTCGGCGATGGTCCGGGCGCGCACGGTGCGAACGGCCGTCGGATCCGCGCGGCCCTTCTCCGACAAGGCGGCTAGGGCATCCCGGTCGATGGTCTCGAAGGTCTGGACGATCTCTTTCACGGAGGCGGACGACATGGGCGTTCCTTTCAGGTCGCGGGAATCCAGCGGGCACGGGCGGCGAGCCGTCCGAGGCCGCTGTCGAGGGCGTAGCCGATCAGTCCGATCAGCAGGACGAGGGCGGCCAGGCGGTCGTACGAGAGGGTGTCGCGCGCATCGTTGATCGCGTAGCCGAGGCCGCTGGTGACCCCGAGATACTCGGCCGGCACGAGGACGATCCAGGCGACGCCGAGCGCCAGGCGCAGGCCGGTGAGGATGTCCTGCAGCACGGCCGGAACCACGATCCGGCGCAGGGTGGCGATCCGGCTGCCGCCGAGGTTTCGCGCGAGGGTGAGCCAGACCGGATCGATCCGCTTCACGCCGGCCGCGGTCGAGAACAGGATCGGCCAAATTGCGGCGGCTGCGATGAGGAACACGATGGCGCCCTCCCAGGTCGGGAAGGCCAGCACCGCCACCGGCATCCAGGCCAGCGGCGAGACCATGCGCAGGAGCTGGAAGGGAGGCTGCAGGGCGCGTTCGGCGAGCGGCGAGGCCCCGATGAGCAATCCGAACGGCACCCCGAGCGCGAAGGCGTAGGCGAGGCCTTGGCCTATCCGGGCAAGGCTCGGCAGCGCGGCCCGCCAGGCCTCGCCGGAGGTGAGAAGATCGGCGAACGACGCGAGGGCCGGGCCGGGAGCGAAGCCCGCGAAGGCGGTATAGGCCGGATCGTTCGCGAGGAGATGGCTGGCCGCGAACCACAGCACCAGGAGGGCGCCGACACCGAGGAGCGGCGCTGTCCGATTCAGCAGGCCGGCAAGGAACCGGCCCTCCGGCCAGGCGCGCGATGACGTGGGGCCGCCGATGTCCGATGAAGCGGTCTTCAGGAGGCCCGCGGTCATAGCGACAGCGTCTCGGTGCGGTCGGGGCCGGACCCGGGGAACGCATCGGGGAAACGCTTGAGGGATGCGGCCACGAAGCGGTCGTCGACGAGGTCGCGAGCGACGAAATCCGGATCGAGCCCGTTCAGGAAGGTGGCGTCGCCCTCCACCACGGTCCGGCCCATGGCTTCGACGATCAGGCGGGTCGCGGAGGGATAGGGCTAGGGCTGGAAATCGATGCGGCTCGCCCCCGACCCGATCGTCGACTACGGCGACCATTTCGACGGCTACGCGTCCTCGGTGCGGCTCACTGCGCAGCCGGACCTCGCGGGGCATGCCCTCGACGGTTCCGGTGGTGCGCGGGGCTCCTTGGCCTGACGTGTCGTGGTGGCAGGGCGGGCGCCTGAGCGAACTCTGGGAAATGAAGTTCCCAAGGGCCGGAGGTGGTGTTGATAGCAGAACGGATGCTCAGGAGTGGGTCTATTACAAATATATTGCAAAATACCAAAGCCAGCCTGGTGGAAATTGGTCAAAGTCAAAGAAATAGATGTTTCAGAAGATTGTAATTGCGGCAACATAAACAAAGTAACAGAAAATCGACAGAAGTCCCAGATTATATTCGTTGGCAAAGCAGGCGCGACCATTCTCAAATAGAAACACAACTGGTTTATCGGTCAAAAAAATTCAATAAAATCGTTTCACGTGTAGGCGGAATGGTATCGTTATATTTTCTGGATGGACACAGGCCCGACCAGCGGCAAAAAATTTCATTTATATTAGGGAATACATAGAAATATTTGAAAAAGGCTTACTCATTTCAAGGAGGCTGGAAGTCGTTCGTATAAAGAGTTGGATCCTGTCGAACTTAGAAAATATTGTAGAAAATTTATAAATTCTGGAAACACAGAGGATTTTTACTGCTCAATTATCAATTTTGATTCCCGTGAAGAAGACGATCCTTCCCTCTGGAGAGGAATCGCATTTGGCTTCGATCAAGAAAATACTACTCGCCGGCTGTCAGGTATCAAGTTTCATTTTCCGCCTTCGTTCATCCTAGACGATCCGGATCGTTTCGTCAGTCTCATCTGCGACTGGGCCGGAAGATTGGGGGTCTTACATGGCTCTGGAGGACTTGGAGTCTTAACCGAGCCGGGTCGTGAGACGGTTGGCAAGGTCTACTACTATCCCCTGATGCAGCGCTATCCCGCCCTCGAATACGACGCGATGGGCGACTACTGGTCAGAGACGCGGTTCGGCGGCTACGAGGTGCCTCGCGCCTCGAACTGGCTCACGCTGCTGGGGGACGCCAACATCGCCCGGCTCGGCGGAGAGGACGCTATCCGAAGCCAGCTCACCCCCGAGTTGAGCTTGGCGCCCTATGCGGGCGGTGTGCTGATCCGGGCCGGGCAGGCGCCGGTCGTGGACAGCAACGGCATCCGATCCGCTTTGAAGGATACGAGTACGGTATCATCGAAGTTCCGGAAGAGAAGGACGATCTCGAAGAGACGATGAAGTGGGTCCGCCGTTTCGACTGACGGTCGAACGGGCGCGAGGGACAGAGGATGTCGCGTCCCGATCCCTGGACCACGAATCGCCCGCTGGAGGGCGGCCGGGTGTTCCTCACTTGGCGCGCCGGCTTCCCCTGGGCCGAGAGCCTGTCGCTGTCGATCCTGGAGGCCAGCGCGAGGCCCCATGAGACGGCGCTATGAGCGACGGTCCGCCCTCGACCACGCTGGGGACGATCTCGGTCTATGGCTCGGGGCCGGTCTCCAACTCTGCCCTCTCTCAGGAGATGGGGGTGCCATCAAACGCGCTCCTGACGACAACGGCATCCAGTTCGCCGAGCTGCTCAGGAACCGTCGCGGCCCGACCGCTCTTTACCGCGTCAACCGCTTCGATCGGATCGGCCGGACGCACAACATCGAACATCGGCTCACGAAGCCAAATCACGCGTGGACCAGTGGCTAGGTCGAGCGCATGAACCGAACCCTCAAGGAAGCGACGGTCAAGCACTGCCACTTCGACAGCCACGATCAGCTGCGGGACCACTTCGCCGCCTCTCTGAATGCCTACAACTTCGCTCGATTGCCCATGTGATGCGAGGCCAGCGTGCCCACCACCATTCCATCCTGGCGCGAGGGTGAGGCGAAAGCCTCGCCGTTCTTCGTTTCGGATGTCGCGAACGGCGATTTCGTATTCCGATCAAGCATCCCCAATCATTGATTTTATCGATAACAGCTATCGATCCTATCTGTTTGAATGATGGTGCAGTGCGAAGCATATTCCTCTCATGAACCGGGGCAGGCCCCGGACCACCAGAGGAATCGACATCATGACCGTTCGTACCTTCGTCCTTGCTGCCTTCGTGTCCGTCACTCTGGCGCCCGTGACTCTGGCGGGCACCGCGATGGCCGACGAGCGCATCAACATCACCCCGACGCTCTACCGTGAGCAGGCGCGTGCCACCGCCGCGGTGCGGCCGGCTTCCGAGCTGACGACCACGCCCTCGCTGACCCCGCGGGCGCCGACGGCCCGGCGCGTCGTCGCTGACGCCTCGGCCCGTTGAAGCAGCCTCGTGCCTCGTGGTTCTGGAACACTTCGATCACAGCGTAACGGCGGGGCGAAAGTCCCGCCGTTTTGGCGTCGCGGCTGCGTTTTTGTGTCCTGCACGACGTCCCAAAGAACGGCGGAAGACGCTTGTCCGTCGACGTGGTCGCCCATAACTCCCGACCATGACTGCGATCCCGTTCGACAACAGCTACGTCCGCTTGCCGGACCGCTTCTTCGCCCGCCGTGCCCCGACGCCCGTCGCGGCCCCGCGCCTGATCCACTTGAACCGCGCGCTGGCGGCGAACCTCGGCATCGATCCGGATTGGCTCGCGGGTCCCGACGGGGTGGCGATGCTTGCCGGAAACAGCGTCCCGGAGGGCGCCGCCCCGATCGCGACGGCCTATGCCGGGCACCAGTTCGGCAACTTCGTGCCGCAGCTCGGCGATGGGCGCGCCGTCCTGCTCGGCGAGGTCGTCGACCGTGACGGGCGCCGCCGCGACATCCAGCTCAAGGGTGCCGGCCCGACCCCGTTCTCCCGCCGCGGCGACGGGCGGGCGGCGCTCGGGCCGGTGTTGCGCGAGTACCTCGTGAGCGAGGCCATGGCTGCGCTCGGGATCCCCACCACCCGGGCGCTGGCGGCGGTCGCCACCGGTGAGCGCGTCGTGCGCGAGACCCGGCTGCCCGGGGCGGTGCTCGCCCGCGTGGCGGCCAGCCACATCCGGGTCGGCACCTTCCAATACTTCGCCGCCCGCGGCGACACGGAGGCGGTGCGGGCGCTCGCCGACCACGCCCTTGCCCGGCACTATCCCGAGGCGTCCTCCGCGGGGCACCCCTATCGGGCGCTGCTCGACGGCGTCGTCGCCCGCCAAGCGGACCTCGTGGCGGCGTGGCTCCTGGTCGGCTTCGTCCATGGGGTGATGAACACCGACAACATGTCGGTGGCCGGCGAGACCATCGACTACGGCCCCTGCGCCTTCCTCGACGCCTACGACCCGCGCACGCGCTTCAGCTCGATCGATGCGCATGGGCGCTACGCCTACGGCCAGCAACCGGGGATCGCCCTGTGGAACCTGACCCGCTTGGCCGAGACCTTGCTGCCGCTCCTCGCCGATGACGAGGCGGCGGCGGTGGAGACGGCCGAGGCGGCGCTGGGTGGGTTCGGCCCGCGCTTCGAGGCCGCTTATCACGGGGGTCTCGCCCGCAAGCTCGGACTGTCCGGGGACCGGGACGGCGACACCGCCCTCACGGACGATCTGCTGGAGCGGATGGCGGCGAACCGAGCGGACTTCACCCTGACCTTCCGCCGCTTGTGCGACGCGGCCGAGCGACCGGAAGCGGACGCCGGAGTGCGCGACCTGTTCGTCGACCCGACCGCGTACGACGCCTGGGCGGTGCGCTGGCGGGGCCGGCTGGCGGCGGAAGGACGAACCCCCGCAGCGACGGCGACGGCGATGCGCGCGGTCAATCCGGCCTTCATCCCACGCAACCACAACGTCGAGGCGATGGTCGCGGCTGCGGTCGAGCACGACGACTTCGGCCCGTTCGAGGAGCTGTCGGCGGTGCTGGCGCGGCCCTACGACGACCAGCCTGCCCACGCCCGCTACGCCGACGCCCCCGAGGGCGGCGGCGCGGACTACCTTACGTTCTGCGGGACGTGACCGCGCGCCGCCGTCCGAATCATCCGGCCCTCGGACTCGGAAACCAGTTCCCGTGGAAGCCCGGCGGGATCCGGTGCCCGAGGTGGACCGTGGCGACGGGCGGTGCCTCGAACGCGCGCGCATCGAGGACGGTGAAGTCCGTCGTGTCGCTTGCCGTGTCGATGACGAGGCCAACGAGCCAGCCCTCGTCCTCGGCGGCCTCCGGCCTCGCCGGCACGAATACGAACTCCCCCGGGACGCGGTCGGTGCCGAACTCGTGCACGCGCCGCTCCCCCGTCGCCAAGTCGTGCTTGTAGATCTGCGTCGCGCCAACGAGCTGCGTGTTGCCGTCGGCCGGGACTGAGCCCGTATAGACGTACCGGTGGGGCCGCCCGAAGCGGCGTTCGTCGATCCGGGGGAACTCCTGCGCCGCGGGGTCGATCACCCGCCGGTCGACCCGCCCCGTCGCGGGGTCGGCGGTCCAGCGCTCTAGCCGGCCCGGCGCGTCGAGGCCGCCGCCGGCCGAGTCGAACACCCTGTCGTAAGCGACGACGTCGAGGACCACCCGCCCGTCGTCGTCGTAGGCATTGGCGACGTGGAAGACGAAACACGGCGAGACCGCGCACCAGACGATGTCGGCGGCGGTGCCGTGGCGACGGAGCAGGCCGACGCGGGCGCGGTGGGCGGGGTTCCAGCGAAACGGGAAGCGGTGCCCGGCCAGCACCGCCCGCATGGAGAAGGTGACGGGCAGGTCCAGCACGACCACGAAGCGCGCCGTGATCGCGCAGTCGTGGATGCACGGGCCGTGGTCGACCGGGATCGACACGTCGCGCACGACCCGGCCGCCGGGCGAGAGGACGACGTGGCGCACGCTGTCCCAGACGCGGCCGTCATAGGCGATTGCGTGGAGCTCTCCGGTCTCCGGGTCGCGGTGCGGGTGACCGCTGAAGGAGCCGATGAGCGTACCGTCGAACGGATCGTAGCGCTGCGTCTCGAGGTCCTCGGATAGCGCAACGGGGTAGCTGCCGGCCTCCACCACGGCGAAGGCGCGGCCGCCGATCTCGACGACGTTGGTGTTGACGGTGTCGTCGCCACGGCGCGGCCCTGGAGCAGCGGGCCGGCCGAGCGCTGCGGACGCCGCGCGCGAACCGATCCATCGGTTTCGGTACCACAGCGCCTTGCCGCCCTCGATGCATAAGCCGTGCACCATGCCGTCGCCCAGGAACCAGTCGTGGCCGCGCGTCGTCGGGCGGGCGGGGTTGGCACCCATCTTGAGGTAGCGCCCGTCGAGCCCTGCCGGGATCGTTCCGGTCACGGGTAGATCCAGCAGCGTCAGTTCCTCACGCATCCGGTTGCAGGCTGCCACCAGCGCGACGAGGCCCTCGGCGGCGGTGCGCAGGATCGACTCGACAGGATTCGGCATCGGTTGCGGTCTCGGGGAGATGCGTTCGGACCGAAATGGCCAGCTGTGGTCGTCGCGGCAACAGCCGTCGCCGTCGTTCCGATCATGCTCCCCTCGTCACCGCACCTTGCAGGACGATGACGCCTGTCCGAATGTAGGATGCTGCATACCAGGGCTTGGTCCCGCCGAGGGCCTCGCGCCAAGGCCCCTCTGCCAACGAGCTCGCTCCTCCGTGAACCTCGATCGCCTTTGCGCTGAGCCGGTGAGCACTTCGATCGCGACATCCCAGATTAACGGCCAGCGTCCTTTGAAACCTCCATCAGGAGGCGGGTCGCGAGGTAGAGCCGCGGCGTGATGCTGGCGAGGACCGCGAATTCGTCGGCGCTGTGATAGTGCCCGCCGACGATGCCGAGTGACTCGATGATGGCGGGTTTTGTCGGGCTATCGAGTTGGAAAGCATAGCCCGCATCGGTACCGCCACCGATCTCGGCGAGGGAAAGATCGGCGCCCAACTCTGCGTAGATGGTCCGCGCGCGTTCGCCGAGCGCCTGGGTCGCCGGGTTTCGGGGCAGCGGTGGGCGGCCTTTGGCGAGATCGAAGGTGACCTGCGTGTCGGGAACGCGGTGGGCGCCGATGATCCTGCGTGCCGTCGTCAGCACTCGGTCGTACTCGCTTGGTACGAAGTAGCGCATGTCGCCCTCCGCCTTCGCCTCCTCCGGGATGATGTTCGGCTTGGTACCGCCATGAAACACGGTCCAGTGCAGGCTGGTCCCCTTCGCCGGGTCGCCGAGATCCTGAAGCTGGAGGATCTGGTGGGCGAGCTCGACGACCGCGTTGCGGCCCGCTTCCGGCGCCCCGCCGGCATGGGCGGCGCGACCTTTCACGGTGAGGCTCGCGTAGTTGATGCCCTTGGTCGCCACGGTGACGGCGTCGACGCCGGCCTCGGCGAAGGACGGTTCGAAGGACAGAACCACGTCCTGATCACGGGCGATTTTCGTGATTTCGTCGCGCGACCCGCGTGAGCCGCGTTCCTCGTCGGGGTTGAGCACCACCGTGAGGGTGCCGTACCCATCGAAACGCAGCGCTTCCAGTCCGGCGAGGACATGCAGGATCATTGCGATGCCGCCCTTCGCATCGGCGACGCCGGGGCCATACGCGCTGCCGTCGCGCTCCGTATAGGGGCGCTTGGCGGCGTCACCGGTGCCGAACACGGTGTCGTAGTGCACCAGCAGCATGATCCTGCGCGTGCCCTTGCCCGATCTCGTGCCGATCAAGGTATTGCCGCCGAACACGGGGGCGGCTCGGGTGTCGACCGAGAGGCCCAACGCTTCGAGACGCGCCGTCAGGATCCCCTCTACCTTGGAGAGGCCGGACACGTCGCCGGTTCCGGAATCGACGTCGACCAACCCCTTCAAGGTCTCGCGATACGGACCGTCCTGGGCTTTGGCCACTGCAAGAACGGCATCGTCCGGCGCAGACAGGGCCGGGACGGACGCCAGGGCGATCAACAACGCCAGTGCGAATGAAGAGACGGTTGCGCGCATGACGGTCCTGATCATTGGCGCGTCGACGCAGCGATTCACTGAACGCGCAGGTTACGGATTTCCAAGGCCTTACGTACCAGTGCCCCCAAAATGCCGAGGTCGCAATTCGGCGCCCGGATCATGCGGCTTACACGTGCGGCCGCCCATTCGAGACGGCAGTCGGCGGTGCTGCGGTCGGCGGACACGTTCTCGAATGGATCAAGACTCATTCTCTGCGAGCGGACGCTTGTCGAAACAGCTTCGATGGAGTTCAGCCTGGATCGAAAACAGGCCCTTCGGAGTGTCGAAGGTGCCCCTGCCGGATCACTCCGCCGGATCCCGCCGCGCGCCCTGCGCTACGATCCGCATCTCGGCATCCGGCAGAGGGCGCTGAAGCTCCAGGGCGATCTCCGTGGGGGCGGCGAGCCACGTGCTCCACTCCTCCGGCGTCGTCAGCAGCACCGGTATGGCCTTGGGGTGGACGGGGCCGACGACGCCGTTCGGCTCGCAGGTGAGGAACGAGAACAGGCGGTGGTCTTCCTCGATCCGGTCGGGGTTTTCCGCTTTCGTGCCGCGCACACCGGTCCAGGGGCGCCGGATACCCGCGAAGGCGAACAGCGGGCGCGCGCCGTCGAGGGCGAACCAAGTCGGGGTCTTCTTCGGGTTGGTGTCGGCGTACTCGCTGAAGGACGAGACCGGGACCAGGCAGCGGAACTCGGGCTTTCAGCCAGGGGCGCCAGTGCGGACTCTTCACGTTGCGCACGTTGGTCACGGGATGCTCGCCGAACTGCTTCGGCCCCGGGATGCCCCAGTCGGAACATCTCCATCACGCGCGTGCCGTCCTCCCGCACCCGTACGATGGGCGCGCGCTGATCGGGGAAGATCCCCGGCATGGCCGGCAGGTTGCCGGTGCGATCGACCGAGACGCCGAAGGAGGCCCGTGTCTCGGCCTGTGGCGTCACCAGGGTGCAGCGGTTGCACATCGCTTATCCGCTCTTCGCCACAACCAACAAGCCGAAGCCGACGGCCAGGAAGGTGCGAGAGATCCACGAGAAGACGACAGCGCCGACGCCGTCGTCGATGGCCCGCAGATGAGCGATCTATGCGAACATCGCAGCCCAATACGCAGCCCACAGGCTCAAGACGGAAACAATCCACATCGGCATTGCTTCGGCCGAAGTTTCAGGCCGTAGGCCGGCGCTCGTGACGCCACAGGGCGACAGCCTGGCAACGTGCATCGTAAGCATGTCGGACGGCTGTTCCATCCTCGCCGCGGCCTTCACGCCTGTAGCCGAAGCGGAGAACGCCGTCGGGACCGTAAAGGCGCGTCACCTCCGAGCGCCACGCTCGATCGATCCGGGCGAGAACCGCTTCCGTCTCTACCAATCGGTTCGGATACATCGGCTGCCTCAGATATCGGTGTGCCGAGTCCAACGCGGTCCAGCGTCATCTGCTCCCATACAACGCCGATGAAGTCCGTGCCCGAAATGCGAGTTGGTTTTCCGCCACCGGCTATCGGGAAGACCTTCCCCGGCGCCTAGTTCAGGCGGATCGACGACTCGGTCGAAGGCTGGGAGGTCAACCCTCTTGGGGCGGTGGCAAGCCTGGAAGCCTGCCGTCCCAGCCTGAGAATGGCCGGCCTCAACCAAGTCGAGATCTGCCCGACCGTTCAGTCGTGGCGAGCTCTGCGGGCCGCCACCGCTGCAGTGGGGCTCGGCCTCGACCGGCTAGGGCACTGCTTCCTGCCGTGCCGCTGCGATCAGGCGATCGCCGTCCTCTCGAAGCAAGAGGCGATCCGACACGAGGGCGTCGACGGATTTCGTGACGGCCGCGACGTAGGCGTCCGGATCGGCGTAGCGCTCTTCGATCGAGGGGCGCGGATCCCCGGTCGCCACCCGCTCCGCCCGGGTGCGTGCGAAGGGGAGCTGGCTGCCTTCGCGGTCACAGAGGACACCCGCTGGAAACGGATCGGCATAGAGGTTCCAGCCCGTAAAGGTCGCGCGCGGCGCCGCCACGGCGGGAAGGCGGATGCCTGCCACATCGTTTCCGTCCGCATCGACGCGCGGGACGAGGGGCCGGTACTGCGGCCCGCTCTCGGGCCGCGGATCGACATAGGTGTCGAACCGCGCGAGGGCGTTCGGCGCCGTCGGAACCGGCACTCCGACGAGGAACGGAAAGCCGATGCCGGCGGCCTCGACCAGGGTGCCGTCCGACAAACGGGGGACGCGGCTGTCCGGCGGGGTCTTGCCGGACGTGACCCAGTCCTCGAGGGCTACGAGGAGCACTCGGACCGCCGGGGCCGGGTTGAGGGTGCTGCGCGGGTTGGTGCACGCTCCCTTGGTCGAGGCCAGACCGGCGCGGCCGTAATGAAAGCCGCTCGAGACCAGAAAGGCACGCGCCGTGCCCGGCAGGGGCACGTCGGTGCGGCCGAGGGGATCTGTCGTCAGCAGCGAGGCACCCTTTTGCCAGTACTCGGTGCCGGTGTTCACCTCGATCAGGAGGGGATCGAAGCCGTCGCCGCGTGGGAGCGCGCCGGTTCGTCCCATGACAGGGTCGTGCTGCTGGGCGGCGGAGAACGGGAAGGCGTTCTCCGGGTAGAAGTGGTCCTCGTGTTGCGTGTTGGTGCGCGAGGGCTGGCCGAAGCGGGCATTGAGAAAGATGCCGCCGACTCCCGCGATGTGCGACAGCACGCCGTCGAAGACCCGGCAGCCGGCCTCGTCGCGGTTGAAGCCTTGATGGATGAAGTCGCGCAGGTAGCGCCCGCTCTGCGACACGCCGAGGGCGACGGCATGGCGGATCGCTCCGGCGGCCGGGTTGGCCCCGCCGTCGGCGTCGCCGCGCAGGTAGGCCACCACGTCGCGGGTGGCGGCGAAGCCGATGCCGAGCACCTTCGGTTCCGTGGCCGTGTAGGTGAACTGGTAGATGGATCCCGGGAGCGGCTTCGTACCCTTCGGAAGTAGCTCGAGCTGACGCGGCGTGACGTAGTGCCAGGCCTCGGCCGGCACCGGTCGGGGCGGATCGCTCTCCCGGCGGCGGACGGTGAGCTGCGCGTGCGTCTTGTCCGAGCTGGCCGTCCTGAACGTGAGGTAGAACGGGGCCTCGGCCGGCCCGCGCGTCGCGCTGACGAGCTCGTCGCGGACGGTCTCGACGATGGGTTTGCCGTTCCCGAAACATCACGGCTATGTGAGCTGGGCCCGTGAGATAGTCCCACGAACGGGGATGCCCAGTGGGCTAAGTGATTGATGTCAAACGCGAAGGGAGTGGAGCGGGTACCGGGAATCGAACCCGGGTATTCAGCTTGGAAGGCTGCTGCTCTACCATTGAGCTACACCCGCATCGACGATCGTCCGACACGATCACCGAAGGTCGAGACAGGGAGCCGGAAACGTCGCTCGCGATCTCGTCAGACGTTTGGTGGGGGAAGTAGGACTCGAACCTACGAAGCTTACGCAGCGGATTTACAGTCCGCCCCCTTTGCCGCTCGGGACATTCCCCCAAACCGCTGCCCGTGGGCAGCGCGCGGGTCCTTATGATGAGGCCCCGCGCGGGTGTCAACGGGGATCGCTCAATCGATCGGCGCGAGGTCGCAAATCCGGACCTGGGCACGGTCGGCCCCACGCCAGGTGTCCACCGCCAGGGTTCCGGCGACGTGGAATTCACGACCGATACCGGCGAGGATGGCCTGACCGAGGGGGCCCTGTGCCGCGCGGAAGCAGATGGCGCCCACGGCCTGACCGTCGCGGCTGCGCAGGCGCGCCCGGACGTGGCCGTTGCCGACGATGCCGGCGTCGACGATGCGGTGGCGCGGCAGGGCGAAGATCGGTTCGGGCGCGCCCGAACCGAACGGGCCGGCGCGCTGGAGCAGGCGGACCATTTCGGCCGTGGCTCCGCCCGCGTTCACGGTGCCATCGAGGAGGAGCGCCTCGACGGCACGGGCCGCGCCGACGGCTTGCGCCAGATCCGACCCGAGGTAGGCCGCGAACGCCGCCGTGTCCGGCCCCGCCAGGGTGACGCCGGCCGCCATGGCGTGGCCGCCGCCCTTGAGGGCGAGGCCCGCATCCACCGCCGCGCGCACGGCCCGGCCGAGGTCGGCGCCGGGGATGGAGCGGCCCGAGCCCGTGGCGGTGCCGTCGGGCCGGAGCGCGAAGGCGAAGGCCGGGCGGCCGAAGCGTTCCTTGAGGCGTGCGGCGATGAGGCCGACGACGCCCGGATGCCATTCTGCCGAGGCCGCCACCAGGACCGGGCGCTCAGGGTCGCCCGTGAGCGCGTGGTCCATGTCGGCTTCGGCCGCCGCCACGGCCTGGGCCTCGATGGCCTGGCGCTCGCGGTTGAGACGGTCGAGTTCGGCGGCGATACCGGCGGCTTCCGCCGCGTCGTGGGTGGTGAGCAGGCGGGCGCCGAGGCCCGCATCTCCAATGCGGCCGCCGGCGTTGATGCGCGGACCGACAAGGTAGCCGAGGTGCCAGGCTTCCGGCGCTTCGCTCAACGCGGCGGCGTCCAGAAGGGCGGCGAGGCCGATGCGTCCGCGTCCGCGCATCACCTTCAAGCCCTGCACCACGAAGGCGCGGTTGAGGCCCGTCAGGGGCACCACGTCGGCGACCGTGGCCAGCGCCACGAGATCGAGGGCGGCGGCGAGGTCGGGGAGGTCCGCCACGCCGTCCCGGCGCAGGCGCCGGTTCAGGGCCACCAGGGCGAGGAACACCACGCCCGCCGCGCAGAGGTGGCCGAGACCCGACAGGTCGTCGAGGCGGTTGGGGTTCACCACGGCGCGGGCGGGCGGCAGGGTCTCGGGGGCGCCGTGATGGTCGAGGACGATGACGTCGAGGCCGAGGGCTTCGGCCGCCTCCAGGGGGGCGTGGCCGCTGGTGCCGCAATCGACGCAGACGAGGAGGGTGGCGCCGGCCTCCCACAGGGCGGTGACGGCGGCGGCGTTCGGCCCGTAGCCCTCGGTGATGCGGTCGGGGATGTGGATGCGGACCTCGAGGCCGAAGCCGCGCAGATAGGCGGCCAGGAGCGCGGCGCTGGCGGCGCCATCGACGTCGTAATCGCCGAAGATCGCCACGGTCTCGCGGGTCGAGACGGCTTGGGCGAGGCGGTCCGTCGCGGCCGCCATGTCCACGAGGCAGTCCGGATCCGGCATCAGGTCGCGCAGGCGCGGGTTGAGATGCGCGTCCGACTCCGCCGGGCGGATGCCGCGCCCCGACAGCACCCGGGCGAGGAGGTCCGGCAGGCCGTGGGCCTGGGTCATGGTGGCGGCGTAGGCCTGGAGCACCGGATCGGCGCAGCGGTCGTGCCACGGCCGTCCGAGGACCGAGCGGGTGACGTCGAGGAAGGCGCGGGGGATCTCGGCTGACACGGGGCGACCCTACTCCAGCCCGGCCGGCCCGAACTGCACGAAAACGACGACGGGGCCGGCGATGGACGCCGACCCCGTACGCTGTCCTGGCGGCGCGGGCGAGGCCCGCGCCAGAGGTTCAGAGGTTCTTGACGATGGAGTCGACGACCTTCTTGGCGTCGCCGAACAGCATCATGGTGTTGTCGCGGAAGAACACCTCGTTCTCGACGCCGGCGTAACCGGAGCCCATGCCGCGCTTGATGAACAGCACGGTCTTGGCCTTCTCGACGTCGAGGATCGGCATGCCGTAGATCGGCGAGGCCTTGTCAGTCTTCGCCGCCGGGTTGGTGACGTCGTTGGCGCCGATGACGAAGGCGACGTCGGCCTGCGGGAAGTCGCCGTTGATGTCCTCGAGCTCGTGGACCTCGTCATAGGGCACGTTGGCTTCGGCGAGCAGCACGTTCATGTGGCCCGGCATGCGGCCGGCGACGGGGTGGATGGCGTACTTCACGTCGACGCCCTCCTTCTTGAGCATGTCGACCATCTCGCGGAGCGAATGCTGGGCCTGGGCCACCGCCATGCCGTAGCCCGGCACGATGATGACGCGCTCGGCGTTCTTCAGGATGTAGGCCGCGTCGTCCGCCGAGCCCTGCTTGACCGGACGGGTCTCCACGGCTCCTCCGGCCGCGCCTGCCGCGGCATCACCGCCGAAGCCCCCGAGGATCACGGAGATGAACGACCGGTTCATCGCCTTGCACATGATGTAGGACAGGATCGCGCCCGAGGAGCCGACGAGGGCGCCGGTCATGATGAGCGCGAGGTTGCCCAGGGTGAAGCCGATGCCGGCCGCCGCCCAGCCCGAGTAGGAGTTCAGCATCGACACGACGACGGGCATGTCGGCGCCGCCGATGGGGATGATCAGCAGGCCGCCGAGAGCGAACGACAGCAGCACGATGACCCAGAACACCAGCTTGCTCTCGGTGCCGATGAACACCGCGATGAGGCCGACGAGGGCGATGGCCAGGGCGATGTTGAGGGCATGGCGCTGGGGCAGCATGATCGGCTTGCCGGACATGCGCCCGTCGAGCTTGGCGAAGGCGATGACGGAGCCCGTGAAGGTGATGGCGCCGATGGCGACACCGAGCGCCATCTCGAACAGCGACTCCTTGTGGATGTGGCCGTTCTCGAGGATGCCCACCGCCTGCGGTGCGTAGAGGGTGCCGGCCGCACCCGCCACGGCCGCGAGGCCGACGAGGGAGTGGAAGGCCGCCACGAGTTGCGGCATGGCCGTCATTGGCACGCGCTTGGCAATGACGGCACCGGCGCCGCCGCCGATGCCGAGGCCCAGGAGCACGAGGATCCAGGCGCCGAATCCCGCCGGCGGATGGCCGACGAGGGTGGTGAGGACGGCGAGCCCCATGCCGACCATGCCGTACAGGTTGCCCTGCCGGGAGGTGGTCGGGTGCGAGAGCCCCCGCAGCGCCATGATGAACAGGACGCCGGAAACGATGTAGAGGAGTGCCGAGACGTTCTGGGACATCGTCTCAGGCCTTCTTCTTGTACATGCCGAGCATGCGCTGGGTGACGAGGAAGCCGCCGAAGATGTTCACGCTGGCGAGAACGATGCCGAGGAAGCCGAAGAAGCGGGCCCAGCCGGTGCCGTGCTCGAGGAGCGGCACGCCGGCCGCCAGGATGGCGCCGACGATGATCACCGAGGAGATGGCGTTGGTCACCGACATGAGGGGCGTGTGGAGGGCCGGCGTCACCGACCAGACCACGTAGTAGCCGACGAAGATCGCCAGAACGAAGATCGCGAGCTGGAACACCGTCGGGTCGACGGCACCATGCGTCACGGCGCTGAGGCCGTGACCGATGCCATCGGCGTAACTCTGCGCCTTGGCGGCGTGCTGCTGCGCGATATCCGCAGCGGTTCGGGCTGCGGTGGCAGCGGCGCGCGCCTGCTCGGCGGCCTGATCGGGGGGGAGCGTGGCCATCGTATCCTCCGGCGGGATCAGGATTTGGTCTGGAAGGCGGGATGCACGACCTGACCGTCATGGGTCAGGTTCGTCGCCCGGACGAGTTCGTCGTCCCGCTTCACCGCCAGGGACTTCGCCTCCTTGTCGATGAGGGTCTCGACGAAGGCGTAGAGGTTGCGCGCATAGAGGCTCGACGCCGTGGCGGCGAGGCGGCCGGGCACGTTGAGGTGCCCGACGATCTTCACGCCGTGATCCGTGGTGACGATCTCGCCGGCCTTGGCGCCCTCGACGTTGCCGCCACGCTCGACCGCGAGATCGATGAGCACGGAGCCGGGCTTCATGGTGGACACCATGGCGGCGGAGACGAGCTGCGGGGCCGGCCGGCCCGGAATCAGGGCGGTGGTTATGACGATGTCCTGCTTGGCGATGTGGGTCGCCACGAGGTCGGCCTGCTTCTTCTTGTACTCCGCCGACATCTCCTTGGCGTAGCCGCCCGAGGTTTCGGCCTGCTTGAACTCGTCGTCCTCGACGGCGACGAACTTGGCGCCCAGGGACTCGACCTGCTCCTTGGTGGCGGGCCGCACGTCCGTGGCGGTGACCACCGCGCCCATGCGGCGGGCGGTGGCGATGGCCTGGAGCCCGGCGACGCCGACGCCCATCACGAAGACGCGGGCGGCGGGCACGGTGCCGGCGGCCGTCATCATCATCGGCATGGCGCGGCCATACTCGGAGGCACCGTCGACCACCGCGCGGTATCCGGCGAGGTTGGCCTGCGAGGACAGCACGTCCATCACCTGCGCGCGGGTGATGCGGGGCATCAGTTCCATGGCGAAGGTGTCGAGGCCGGCTTGCGCCATTTCACCCAGGGCGGCTTCGTTGCCGTAGGGATCCATGATCGCCACCACGGTGGCGCCACGCTTCAGCAGCCCGATCTCGTCGCCGTTAGGGCGGCGGACCTTGAGGACGAGGTCGGCCTCGTTGGCCGCGTCCTGGGCCGAGGAGGCGACGGTGGCACCCGCCGCCTCGTAATCGGCATCCGGGACACCGGCGGTCAGGCCGGCACCGGACTGGACGGTCACGTCGGCCCCGAGGGCGATGAATTTCTTGACCGTTTCGGGCACCGCCGCGACCCGCGGCTCCGCGGGATCAGACTCTGTCAGGACAGCGATGCGCATTCAGGAAGCCCCCTCGGCGATCCGTCCGGACCACCGTAACTCGGCAGGAATATAGAGCCCGACGACTGGTATACCAGTGCGCCCGGGCTACGTCACGCGAAGAAGAGGTAGAGCAGAAGCAAGACCGCGACCACGACGGGGGCCTTCCAGCCCACGGCCGGCGCGAGGGCGCCCACGGCACCGGCGGCGCCGGACACCACGACGGCGAGGATCGCAGTCAGCCACGCTTCATGAATGCCGCCGATGGCGAGGGCCAGCACCCAACAGATCACCACGGAGGTGCCGATTTCGACGAAACGAACGAAGCCGCGATAGGTCTGCTCGTGGGTCTTCTCGTCCATGGCGGGGCTGTAATGCACGCCGGACACGGTCTTCATATCGGCCATCGTGTGGTCGTCCCCATGGATCTGTCTTGATTTGTTCCAAGGGGATTTAGCGCAAGCCTCGGCGGCTCGCAATCAGCATGCATGCCACGCAATGGCCACGAACCGGTTTTTGTCGCGCCGGCCAAGTTTCGCAGGGCCAGCCGCGTGACGCCACACCGATAGGGTCACGCCGGCAGGGCGAGTCCCGCCCGCGTGAGAGCCTCGCCCTGCCGGGTCTCGAGTTCGGAGAGCGAGAAGCGCTCGATCTCGGCCTCGAACAACCGGTGGTAGTTCAGCTCCGAGCGCAGGTGGAGGAACACGGCGCCGAGGCCGACGGCGGCGCGGTCCATGAACACGAATTCCTGCGGCACGGTCACGGGTCCCCGGGCTTTCAGGGCCTGATGCACCTCGAAGGCCTGGCGCCGGCCGTACTCGCCGGGCTTGACCCCGTCGGCCACCGTGCGGGTGCGGTCCTCCAGGATCGGCCCGTAGATGAAGCGCGCCCAGATGTTGAGGATCTCGATGAGCTCCTTGTTGAGGTTCTTGAAGCCCCAGACCTCGTAGGCGTGGACGATGCGCGCGCCGTCGTTCTCCAGGAGCCCCCGATAGAGATCGACCACGCCGCCGACGAAGCGCGGATGGAAGATGCGCACGCAGCCGTAATCGAGGAGGTTGATGCCCTGCGCCTCGCCACCCTCGGAAAACACCGTGTAGTTGCCGAGATGCGGGTCGCCGTGGATGACGGCGGCGCGGCTGAACGGGTGCCACCACGCCTTGAACATCGCCTGGGCGAGGCGGTTGCGGATCTCGATGGGACTTTGAGAGAAGTTGAGAATGCCCTCGCCCTCGAGCCAGCCGAGGGTGAGGAGGCGCTTCGTGGAGAGATCGGTGTGAATGGCCGGCACGCGGACTTCGGGCACGTCGCGCAGGACGTTGCCATAGAGCACGGCGTGCTTGGCCTCGCGCGCGTAGTCGAGTTCCTCGCGCACCCGGGCGCCGATTTCCTTCGCGATCTCACGGGTATCGAGCCAGGAGCTCATGCGCCGGTGCAGGGCGAAGGCGACCTCCAGCTGCTTCAGATCGGCCTCCACGGCCGATTGCATGTCGGGATACTGGAGCTTGCAGGCGAGCGCCGTGCCGTCGAGGCCGGTCGCCCGGTGGACCTGTCCGAGGGACGCGGCCGCCGCCGGCTTGAGGTCGAAGTTCGTGAACCGCCCCTGCCAGTCGGCGCCGAGTTCGGCCATCATCCGGCGCTTGACGAAGGCCGCGCCCATGGGCGGCGCGTCGGCCTGGAGCTTCTGCAGTTCCGTCGCGTATTCCGGTGGCAGAAGGTCGGGCACCGTGGCCAGCAACTGGGCGACCTTCATGATCGGCCCCTTGAGGCCGCCCAGCGCCTGGGCCAGGGCGGCGGCGTTGCTGGGCGCCTCCTTGCCGCCGAACAGGCGGGCGCCGGCCATGCGGGCGGCGACCCCGCCGACATTGGCACCGACGCGGGCGTAGCGGCTGGCGCGCGCGGAGAAGCGGTTGGCTTCGCTGTCGTGATCGGCCATCGGGTTCTTCGGATCTCGGATAAGGGCGCGTCCGGCAATCCGGCCACTCTCTTGAGATAAGTCCGCCGGCGTCCCGCGCCAGGGCGCTGCGCCGTTGCGGCGCGGGAGAGGGGTCAGGCGGCCGGCCAGTTGTCGCGGATCCAGCGGGCGAGGCCCGCTTCGGTGATCTCGCCAGCGGCGAGGCCACGGATCATGACCACCGCCTCGGCCTCGTCGGTGACGAAGTCGATATCGTTGAGGCCGAGAAAGACGACGAGGGCGAGCAGGGCCGCGCGCTTGTTTCCATCGATGAACGGATGGTTTTTCGCGATCCCGAACGCGTAGGCGGCTGCGAGCTCGGCGAGATCGGCCTCGCCATAGGCGACCCGGTTCACCGGGCGGCCGAGGGCCGATTCGAGGGCACCCTCGTCGCGCAAGCCGCTGGGGCCGCCGAACAACTTGAGCTGGCGGGCGTGGATGGCCTGGACGAGGTCGCTCGTCAGCCAGACAAACGTCGTCATTTGGCCAGCTCGGACAGGGCGTTGCGGTAGGTCTTCATCGCCTTCTCGGCGATTTCCATGCCCTTCTCGAAGGTCGGGTCGAGGGGCGACAGCCGAACGGAACCGTCGCCGCCCTCCGTCAACGAGAGCCAGTCGCCCTGCGCGAGGTTGAGCCGGCTCAGGAGTTCCTTGGGCAGGATCAGCCCGGTGGAATTGCCGATTTTCTTGACTTCGAGTTTCATGACGCCCCGCCTTTCGTTGTACGGAATGTACAACGAAAGGCGGGGCATACCAAGCGGCGCTCAGCCCTCCATCGCCTCCAACTCCGCGATCATGCCCTCGATCATGGTGAGCCCGATCTGCCAGAAGCCCGGGTCGCGGGCGTCGAGGCCGAAGGGAGCCAGGAGTTCGCCGTAGGGCTTGGCGCCGCCGGCCGAGAGCAGGGCGAAATAGCGCTCCACGAATCCGTCCTCGGCCTTGGCGTAGACCCCGTAGAGGGAGTTCACGAGGCAATCGCCGAAGGCGTAGGCGTAGACGTAGAACGGCGAGTGGATGAAGTGCGGGATGTAGGCCCAGAACGGCTCGTAGCCCGCATCCAGGGTGATGGCCGGACCGAGGCTGTCGCGCTGCACCGACATCCACAGGGCGTTGATCGCTTCCGCCGTGAGCTCGCCCTCGGCACGGGCGAGGTGCACCTTGCGCTCGAAAGCGTAGAACGCGACTTGCCGGACCACGGTGTTGATCATGTCCTCGACCTTGGCGGCGAGCATGGCCCGGCGCTGGGTCGCGTTGGTGGTGGCGGCCAGCAGCCGGCGGAAGGTCAGCATCTCGCCGAACACGCTCGCGGTTTCGGCGAGCGTCAGGGGGGTGGGGGCCATCAGGGCGCCGTTGGGGCCGGCGAGCACCTGATGCACCCCGTGGCCGAGCTCGTGCGCCAGGGTCATCACGTCGCGCGGCTTGCCCTGGTAATTCACCAGCACGTAGGGGTGGGCCGAGGGCACGGTCGGGTGGGCGAAGGCGCCGGGCGCCTTGCCGGGCCGGGTCGGCGCGTCGATCCAGTTTCGGTCGAAGAACGTCTTCGCGATGCTCGCCATGCGCGGCGAGAAGGCACCGTAGGCGTCGAGCACCGTGTCGCGGGCCTCCGCCCAGGGAATCGTGCGCTGCTCGACCTTCGGCAGCGGCGCGTTGCGGTCCCAGTACGGCAGGGCCTCGACCCCGAACCACTTCGCCTTCAGGGCGTAGTAGCGGTGCGACAGGCGCGGATAGGCCGCCTGCACGGCCTCGACCAGGGCATCCACCACTTCGGGCTCGACGCGGTTCGACAGGTGGCGGGATTCGGCCACGTCCGTGAACCCGCGCCAGCGATCATTGATCTCCTTGTCCTTGGCGAGGGTGTTGGTGATCAGCGTGAACGTGCGCAGGTTCGCCCGGAACACCTCGCTGAGCGCGCCGGCCGCCTCCTTGCGCACGGCCCCGTCCGGGTCCTGCAGGCGGTTGAGGGTCGGCTCCAGGGTGAGCTGCTCGCCCTGTACGGGAAACCGCAGGGACGCGATGGTGCCGTCGAACAGGCGGTTCCACGCCGAGCGGCCGGTGACCGACTTCTCCAGGAACAGCTTCTCCGTGCGGTCGTCGAGCTGGAACGGCTTCTCGCGACGAAGGTCCTCGATCCAGGGGGCGTAGGTGGAAAGCGGCCCGTCCGCCATGGCCGCGTCCATGGCGGCGTCGTCGATGCGGTTGAGCTCGAGGGCGAAGAACAGGAGGTGGCTGGACGCCGTCGTCAGGCGCTCCTGGGTGTCGCCGTAGAATTTTTCGCGCGTCTCGTCGGTGGTGTCGCCCGAGTAGACGAGGCCGGCGAACGACATCAGGCGGCCGAGCAGATCCTCGATGGCCTCGTAGGCCCGGACCGCCTCGGCGAGGCGCGCGGAGGCGTCCGGGCCGGCGGCGAGGTCCGCCAGCCGGCCGGCATAACGCTCGGAGACCTCGCGGCAGGCCGTCTCGGCGCGGGCGAGGTCGGCGCGGAAATCGGGGGCGTCGATGCCGGAATAGAGGTCGCCGAGGTCCCATTCGGGCAAGGCGCCGAGGTCGGCGGCGAGTGCGGCCGCCCGTGCGGCGCTGGCCCCTTCGGCAATGGCGACGATGCCCGCGCGGCTAGCTTGGGCGACGGCTCGACTCGGCATGATGGGAGGCTTCCTGGGGCTGGGCACTGAAGCGCCGCTGCCCGGTGATATCGAGCGGGCCGGCCCCGCGATCAACCGCCTTGTGGGCGAAAGCCGACGTCCCGGCGCGGGAAAAGCAGGGGTGCGGCGTCGCCGACCGACAATCCCCGGAAAAGTCGGATCGTCGTTAAGCGCGGCTTTACGCTCTTGGGGCACCCTGCGGATCGAAACGAAACAGTCTGGTGCCGCATCACCGAGCCCGTCTCGCGGTGCGGCCACCTCCCCGCGAGACCAAGGCGCCCCCCATGTCGACAACGGTCCTCATCGTCGACGACGATCCCGTGCAGCGCCGCCTCGCCGAGGCGATGGTGCGCCGGCTCGGCTTCGACGCGAAGGTCGCAGAGACCGGCGCCGACGGGCTCGCCGCCTTGCGCTCGGGCGAGCCCATCGACGTGGTTCTCCTGGATCTCGTGATGCCCGGCGGTCTCGATGGCCTCGGCGTGATGGCCGAGATGCGCAAATCCGGCCTCGACGTGCCGGTCATCGTCCAGACCTCCAACGGCTCCATCGATGCCGTCGTCACCGCCATGCGGGCCGGGGCCGTCGATTTCGTGGTGAAGCCCGCCGGCGCCGAGCGTCTGCAGGTCTCCATCAAGAACGCCCTGAAGGTCGATCAGCTCGAGGAGGAGGTCCGCCGCATGCGCCGGCGCGCCTCCGGCTCCCTCTCGTTCAAGGATCTCACCTCGAAGAGTCCCGACATGGAGCGGGTCACGCGGCTCGCCGAGCGGTCGGCCAAATCCAACATTCCCGTGCTCATCGAGGGCGAATCGGGGGTCGGCAAGGAGGTCCTCGCCCGCGCCATCCAGGGCTCGGGCGACCGGCGCGGCAAGGCCTTCGTCACGGTCAATTGCGGCGCGATCCCCGACAACCTCGTGGAATCGACCCTGTTCGGCCACGAGAAGGGGGCGTTCACCGGCGCCACCGAGCGCCACATGGGCAAGTTCGTCGAGGCGTCCGGCGGCACCCTGTTCCTCGACGAGATCGGCGAGCTGCCCCTCGACGCCCAGGTGAAGCTCCTGCGCGCCCTGCAGGAGGGCGAGGTCGATCCCGTGGGCGCCAAGCGCAGCGTGCGGGTGGATATCCGCCTCATCTCGGCGACGAACCGCTCCCTCCTCGATCTGGTCAAGCAGGGCCGCTTCCGCGAGGACCTGTACTACCGCCTCAACGTCTTCCCCATGACCCTGCCGCCCCTGCGCGCCCGCCGCGAGGACATCCCCGATCTCGTGCGCTCGTTCTGCGCCCGGTTCGCGGCGGAAGAGGGCAAGAAGGTTCGCGCCGTCACCCCCGAGGCCATGGCGCTGCTGACCCGCTACGGCTGGCCCGGCAACGTGCGCCAGCTCGAGAACGCCCTGTTCCGCGCCGTGGTGCTGGCCGATGGCGATGAACTCACCGTGGCGGAGTTTCCGCAGATCGCCGCCCAGGTCGAGGGCTTCGACGTGCGCATCCCGGCCGCCCCCGTGCAGCCCATGGTGCAGGCCGGGGCGCCCGAGCCCGTGCGCGAGATCGTCCGGGTCGAGGTCCGCGATCCCCACGCCATGAGCCTGGTGGCCGAAGAGACCGGCGAGATGAAGACCATGGACGGCCTTGAGGCCGAGATCATCCGCTTCGCCCTGCAATTCTACCGCGGCCGGATGTCGGAGGTCTCGCGCCGCCTCGGAATCGGCCGATCCACGCTCTACCGCAAGCTCAAGGACCTCGGGCTCGACGGTGACGACAAGGCCGAAGAGGCCGCCTGAACCAAAATGGCACAGGTGCGCCCTCTCGCGAGGGCGTGCCGTTGCGCACCCGTACGCGCCGGTCGATATCTTTAACTGAAGCGACCGGCCGTCCGGTCCGCAGGAGTTGCACCCATGGGCGTCACGCGCTCCGCCTCCGTCGCCCTGTCGGCCCTCGTCGCGGGCTGCCTCGGCTACGGCGCCCACGCCGAGGTCGCCGCGCCGGACCGGCCGGACACCCCCGTCGTGCAGAAGGCCTCCGTCGATCCCGCGCTCCCGGAGACGGCGAGCCCCGTGGCCGTGCCCGCCTCCCCTGAAGCCGCCGCTCCGCCGGCCGACGCGTCCCCCACGCCCGTCGCCGAGGCGCCCCCGCCGGTGCCGAGCGATCCCCTGGGCGCCGCCGTGGCGGCGCGTCTCGCCGACCCCGCCCCCCTGCTGCCGCGCCTGACCACGAAGGACCGCGAGGCGATCCAGGCGTTCTACGCGCTCGGCGCCTTCAAGCCCGTGTGGATCGTCGACGGCGCCTACACGGCCGCCGCCAAGGCCGCCGCCGCGCGTCTCGCCGCCGCTGGCGAGGACGGCCTCAAGGCCGCCGCCTACCCGGTGCCGGTGCTCGGCACCCAACCGCTCACCGAGGCCCAGGTGGCCGACGCCGAGCTGAAGCTCTCGGCGGCCGTCGCCCTCTACGCCCGCGACGCACGCGGCGGACGCGTTCACCTGTCGAGCGTGTCGCGCCTCATCACGCCGACCCTCGACCTGCCCGCCGCCGACGCGGTTCTGGGCCGGATCGCCCCGGCCGGCGTCCAGGCCGGCGTCCTCCTCCAGGCCTACAACCCGAGCCAGCCGGGCTATCTCGCCCTGAAAGGCCGCCTCGCCGCCGCCCGGGGCGGGCAGGCCCCGGCGGGCGAGCCCACCGTGCACCTGCCCACCGGCCCCGTCCTGAAGCTCGGCATGCGCGATCCGCGGGTGCCGGCCCTGCGCACCCGCTTCGCCCTCGCGACCCGCACGGCGGGGACCCTCGACACGGCGCCGGGCGAATCCGATGCGTACGATTCCGCCGTTTCGGCCGCCGTCGCCGGGTTCCAGCGCCGCCGGGGGCTGCCCGTCACCGGCACCCTGACCCAGCAGACCGTGGCGGCCCTGGGGCGTCCCGACGCCGCGCCCGTGTCCGACGACAACGAGGCCGCGCTCCTCGTCAACATGGAGCGCTGGCGCTGGCTGCCGGCCGACCTCGGGCGCGACTACGTGATGGTCAACATTCCCGAGTTCCAGGTCCGGGTGTTCAAGGACGGCGTCAAGCGCGACGAGGCCCGGGTCATCGTCGGCAAGACCGAGAGCCCGACGCCGATCTTCTCCGGCCTCATGGAATACGCCGTCGTCAATCCATCCTGGAACGTGCCGCCCTCGATCCTGAAGAACGAGTTCCTGCCCGGCCTCGCCCGCGACCCGAACTACGCGGCGCGGCGCGGCTACGAGGTGGTCTACCGCAACGGCAACGTCTCGGTCCGCCAGCCGCCGGGCGAGCGCAACGCACTGGGCTTCATCAAGTTCATGTTCCCCAACAACCATGCGGTCTACCTGCACGACACGCCGAACCGGTCCCTGTTCTCCGGCTCGCGCCGGGCGCTGAGCCACGGCTGCGTGCGGGTGGAGGATCCCTTCCGCTTCGCCGATTCGGTGCTGCCCGCGGCCTGGTCGGGCGAGCGTCTGAAGAAACTCATCGGCAAGGGCGAGCGCACCATCCGCCTCGCCGAGAAGCTGCCGGTGCACCTCGCCTACTTCACCGCTTACGTCGACGATCTCGGCGGCTACCGGACCCTGCCGGATCTCTACGGCTACGATTCGCGCATGAAGATCGCGCTGGGTCTCGCCCCCGGCAGCCTGCTCGTGGCCAAGGCCCCGGCCGGCAAGGCGACGCCGAAGCTCGCGGGATCCAGATCCCCTGCAGCGGCGTCGAACGCCACGCCGTCGCCGGAGGTGCGGCGCAAGCCCGTGCGCGAGGTCCGGGCGGTGCAGCCCGCCCGCACCGCCGCGCGACCGCCGGCGGATTTCGGCGAGCCCGGCCTGTGGACCCCGACCCCGTCGCGGCCGTCCTCCGGCTGGTGGTAGGCAGGGTTTCGGCCCGGCGCGGCGCGGCCGCGAACCGGAAAACCCCGGGACAGCCGTCCGGCGTGTGCCGCCGCACGTCGGAGCACGATTTCGCCACGGTTGGATCTTAGCCATAAACGGCATCGACCGGCGGACAGTCGAGGATCCGATAACCGCGCGTTCATGGTTTTCGGCAACCTTGCGTTCACCATGATCCGCCCGGCGCGCGGGATCCGGCAGAGGTGAGGACGAACGTGCGTCAGTTCCTGCGACACGGCCCCCGGTCCGGCCCGCGCCCCGCGCGCCTGCGCCGTGTCGCCATCGCCGCCTCGGGTATCGCCCTGGCCCTCGTGGCCGGCACGCGCGGCACCCAGGACGCGGTGGCCAACGGCGACACCCGCACCCTCTCGATCTTCCACAGCCACACCAAGGAAAGCCTCACCGTCACGTTCAAGCGCGACGGGCGCTACGACCGGGCCGCCCTCGAGCAGTTGAACTGGCTCCTGCGCGACTGGCGCGCCGAAGAATCCATCAAGATGGACCCGCGCCTGTTCGACACCGTGTGGGAGGCCTACCGCTCCGTCGGTTCGCAGGAGCCCATCACGGTGGTGTCGGCCTACCGCTCGCCCGGCACCAACGCCATGCTGCGTCGCCGCTCCCGCGCCGTCGCCGAGTACAGCCAGCACATGCTCGGCAAGGCCATGGACTTCTACCTGCCCGACGTCTCCATCGACCAGATCCGCGCCGTGGGCATGCGGATGCAGCGCGGCGGCGTCGGCTGGTACCCGCGCGCGGGTTCGCCCTTCGTCCATCTCGATGTCGGCTCCGTGCGCTCCTGGCCGCGCATGACCCACGACCAGCTCAGCCGCCTGTTCCCCGACGGCAAGACCGTCCACCTGCCCGCCGACAACCGCCCCCTGCCCGGCTACGAGCTCGCCCGCGCCGAGGTCCTGGCCCGCGGCGGTACCGTGCTGGGCATCACCCAGGTGGCTCAGCAGGTCGACGAGGAGGACGGCCCGAGCATCCGGGGCTTCTTCGCCAGCCTGTTCGGCGGCGGCTCGAGCAGCGAGCCGCCCGCACCGGCCCCTGCCCCCGCGACGCGGGCCCGCGTCAAGCCGAGCGTGGTGGTGGCGAGCGCCGACCCGGACGACCAGACCGGCACCCGCGCGGCCCTGGCCTACGCGGCGCCCGCGGCCGACGACACCCTCAAGTCGGCCCTCCTGCGCCGCGATGGGCGCGATGCCCAGACCCTCCTGACCGCCGAGAAGTCCACGGAGACCAGGGTGCCCGACGGCAACACCGGGGATGCGGCCAGAGCGACGGCCGAGGTTCCGCTCCCGCCGCGTCGCCCGGCCGAGTTCGCCGCCGTGGCCGCCGCGCTCACGATGCCCCTGCCTCCGCAGCGTCCGCCGGTTCAGGTCGCGGGCCTCGGGACCGCCGGCATGGCCAACCTCGCCCCCGCCCAAGCCCAGATGTCCACGCAGGCGCCCTCGCCTGCCCGCCTCGTTGCCGCCACCGCCGACCCGAAGCTGCAGTTGCGCGCCCTGTTCGCCGCCGCCGCGCAGGGCGCCTCCGAGCCGGCGAGCCGCGCCGCGCCCGTGCGCCTCGCCGTGACCCGGACCAAGCTCGACGGCGCGCCCGCCGGCAGCCTGACCCAGCCGGCGGCCGTCGCCACCCGCTTCTCGGCGCGCGCGCCCGGCGATGACCTCAATGCAGGACGTTTCTCGGGTTCGGCCACCCGCCCGGTGCCGGGCGCGCGCTGATCCCCGCTCGGGCGATCCCCGAAACGACGAGGGCCGCGGCAGGAATGCCGCGGCCCTCGTCGTTGTGTGCCATGGGCCGGCGTCCGCCTCACACCATGCCCAGCGCCTGCATGTAGAGTTCGAGGATGGCCTCCTCCTCCTGGCGCTCGGCGTGATCCTTCTTGCGCAGGGAGATGATCTTGCGCAGGGCCTTCACGTCGAAGCCGGTGCCCTTGGCCTCCGCGTAGACGTCCTTGATGTCCGAGGCGAGACCGGCCTTCTCCTCCTCGAGGCGCTCGATGCGCTCGATGAAGCTCTTGAGCTGGTCGGCGGCGACGGACGAAGCATCGACGGCGGGTGCGGCGGAAGCGGCCATTTTCGTCTCAATCCCTGACTGGCGAGGCGCATCGTTCACGAGAATGCGCCGGAACCGCTTCACTAAGCGTTCAAGCTTACCGGGACCTTACGGCC
The DNA here is from genome assembly GCF_001422775.1 of Methylobacterium sp. Leaf87. Classification (NCBI taxonomy): domain Bacteria; kingdom Pseudomonadati; phylum Pseudomonadota; class Alphaproteobacteria; order Hyphomicrobiales; family Methylobacteriaceae; genus Methylobacterium; species Methylobacterium sp. Leaf87. Next base: position 32,230 of record NZ_LMMI01000056.1, read on the forward strand.
CCGGACCGCAGACCGTCGTGGTCGCGTAAGCTTTTGTTCCTGAACGCGCTTTCGCCGAATCGTCGGGGCCGGCTTCAGTGCGGTTCAGCCGCCGCCCCGGTGAAGGCCGCCTGCTGCTCCGGCGTCGCCTCGCCCTGGTGCAGGCGCTTCCAGGCATCGTAGGGCATGCCGTAGACGGCCTCGCGGCTCGCGTCCTTGGTCAGCGGCACGCCCTTTTCGTCGGCGGCGTCCTTGAGCCAGTTCGACAGGCAGTTGCGGCAGAATCCGGCCATGTTCATCAGGTCGATGTTCTGCACGTCCGTGCGTCCCTGCAGGTGGGCGACGAGGCGCCGGAACACGGCGGCTTCGAGCTCCGTCCGGGTGGCGGCGTCGATCCCGGTCGTGCTGGTCCCGGGCGTGCTGGTCTCGGTCATGGGATGTCCTCGGTGTGACGGGCTGCTCGTTCAGGAAAGGTCGTGTCCAGGCCCGCGCCGTCAAGGACGGACGGCCGATTCGGATTCGGCGCCGCCGCTTCCAGTCTGGTGCCAAACCGCACGACGTTCGGTTCGAGGCGGGCCTACATCAGCGCTACACAAGAACTCACGGCCCACCGCCTTTTCGACGGAGACCGCGATACTGAAAGGTCCAACGTCATGAACATCCGTCTTGCTTCCGTCGCCGCCGCCGTCGTCTTGAGCCTGAGTGCCGTTGCTTCGCCGGTTCTCGCGCAGAGCTACACGGCACCCGCCGGTGTCTCGGCCCATGCGGCGCCCGGCTACACCGCCGGCCGCGCCCTCGACGATGAACTCACCACCGGTTCCATCGCCCCGCGCCGGGACGACGCCTCCGCGAAGGAAGGCAACGCCGAGCAGAACAGCTTCCCGGTCTGGCAGTACGGTCGGACCTCGGGCGGCACCCGGTAAGCCCGATCTCGGGATGAATTGGACGGCGGGGCGAGAGCCCCGCCGTTTTCGTGTGCGCGCCGCAGGCCGATCAGGGCAGCAGCGGACGCAGAAGCTTGGCGAACCGCGTCGCCCATTCGATCTGGCCGGGTTCTTCGGCGATTAGGTCCTGGCGGATCTCCACTAGGGCGTTGCGCAGGCCGCGCGCGAGGGCGTGCCGGTCGATGGTGTCTCCGGGAAGCCCTCCCCCGTAGGGTTCGTTGTCGCCGACCGTGAGATCGGCCGGGTCGGCGCGCAGACCCGCGATGAGGGGCGCGCTCAGGCGGTCGTCCCGGTCCCACAGGATGCCGACGTGCCAGGGACGCGGTACGGTGCGCCAGTACGGCGTGAAGCTGTGCATGGTGAGGATCGCCGGCGGCACGCCCGTCGCCTCGGCCGCCGCCACGTGGGCGTCGATGGCCGCGTCGAAGGGCTCGTAGAACCGGCGGATGCGCTCGGCCTTGCCGGCCTCGTCGATGCGGGCGTTGCCCGGCACGATGGCGCCGTCGGACAGGCGCATCACCAGGGTCGGGTCGGCCCGGCCCCGGTTGGGGTCGATGATGAGGCGTGAGAACCGGGTCAGGATCGCGGGCGCGCCCAATTGCACGGCGAGGTGCCGGGTCACGGCGGCCGCGCCGATGTCGTAGGCGATGTGGCGTGCGTATTCGTGGTCCGGTACCCCGAGCCGGTCGAGGTCGTCGGGCACATGGTTGGAGGCGTGATCGCAGAGGATCAGCAGGCCCCGGGCCGGATCGCCCGGGATGGTCTCGACGGGATGTGGAGGCTGCATGGGCGGCGGGGTCCGTGGATCCGTTCGGGGCTCGGGCGGGCGGAACGCGGACGGAGCCGTGCAAGCATCCGGCCGCGCCATCGCGGGGTGTCCCGTGTCATCGCATGCTTGCCGCGACCTTGCCGCGGCGGCGGGTGTCGGGCACAGCACGTATCGCGGACAAGCGCGGGCACGGCAACAATCCGGCCCGAGGGAATTCGTCCCGCGAAACAATCACGATCCGGCGACGCAACGCCGGGCGGCCTTCCACGACCGTCTTTCCGCGATACACGGACACGCCATGACCGCGCCCTCCCCCGCCGACCACGCCGCCGCCCGCACCCTCCTCCTCGGCATCCTCGACGAGGCCATCGCCGCCGCTCATCCCGCGCGCTGCCTCGTGCCGCACCTGCCCGCCCCCGGCCCCGGCCGGCTCATCATCCTGGGCGCGGGCAAGGCCGGCGGCTCCATGGCGGCGGTGGCGAGCCGGTTCTACCGGGAGCAGCACGGCGTCGACGCGAGCCGCATCGTCGGCCTGGCGGTCGCCCGCCACGGCTACGGCGAGGAGGCGCCGATGATCCGCATGGTCGAGGCCGGGCACCCGGTGCCCGACCAGGCCGGCATCGACGCGACCGTCGACGCCCTCAAGATCGCCGCCGATGCCGGGCCGGACGACGACGTGCTGGTGCTGCTCTCGGGCGGCGGTTCGGCCAATTGGATCGCGCCGGCCGGCGACCTGACCCTCACCGAGAAGCAGGCCATCACCAAGGCGCTCCTGCGCTCGGGCGCGCCCATCAACGAGATCAACTGCGTGCGCAAGCACCTGTCGCGGATCAAGGGCGGGCGCCTCGCCATGATGGCCCGCAACGCCCGCTCGATCCTGACCCTCGCGATCTCCGACGTGCCCTTCGACGACCCGGCGGTGATCGCTTCGGGCCCGACCGTCCCGGACCCCTCGACCCTGGCGGAGGCCCGTGCCATCTGCGAGCGGCGCGGCATCCCCCTGCCGGAGACGGCGAAAGCGCTGCTGAACGATCCCGTCAACGAGACCCCGAAGGCGGGCGACCCGTCCTTCGCCCGGGCCGAGTACCGCATCATCGCCCGGCCCATCGACGCCCTGGAGGCGGCGGCCGAGGCCGCGCGCCGCGCCGGCTACGAGCCGGTGATGCTCGGCCCCGATGTCGAGGGCGAGGCCCGTGAGGTCGCGGCCGAGCACGCCCGGCTCGCCCTCGACCACCACGCTCGCGGCGCCAAGGTCGCGATCATCTCAGGGGGCGAACTCACCGTCACCATCGTGGGCGAAGGCCATGGCGGCCCGAACCAGGAATACGCCCTGGCGCTGGCCATCGCGCTCGACGGCGCACCCGGCATCCTCGGCATCGCCGCCGACACCGACGGCACCGACGGCGGACGCGGCGAGGCGACCGACCCGGCCGGCGGCCTCGTCGACCCCACCACCCTGGCGCGTGCCCGCGCCGCCGGCCTCGACCCCGCCGCCATGCTGGCGGACAACGATTCGACCCGGTTCTTCGACACCATCGGCGACCTCGTCCAGCCGGGTCCCACCCGCACCAACGTCAACGATTGCCGGGTCATCCTTGTCGGGTAAGGGCATGGGTCGACAGGGCATGGGTCGACAGGGGATGAGCCGTCAGGGCATGGGCCGGCGCCGTCACCCGACCCTTCCTTCCCGCAAGGGGTGGAGCGTCCGGGCGGGCGTGCTCGCCGCTCTCCTCATGACCGCCGCCCCGGCCCGGGCCGACCTGCGCATGTGCAACCTCACGACCAGCAAGGTCGGCATCGCGCTGGGCTACCGCGACACGCAGGGCTGGGTGACGGAGGGGTGGTGGGACGTGGCGCCCAAGGGCTGCGAGACCCTGCTCAAGGGGACCCTGGCGGCCCGGTTCTACTACGTCTACGCCGTGGACTACACGCGGGGCGGCGAGTGGAGCGGGCGTTCGCTCATGTGCACCCGGGACCGCGAATTCACCATCCGGGGCGTCGAGGACTGCCTGGCGCGCGGCTACGATCGCAACGGCTTCTACGAGGTCGACACCGGTGAACAGAAGAGCTGGACGATCCAGCTCACCGATCCGAACCAGCCGGCGAATCCCGCGCCCTGAGCGGGCCTCAGAGCGCTTCGATCTCGGCGAGCAGCGCGTCGGAGAGGCTGATGCCCGCCTGCGCCGCGCGGGCGCGGGCGGCGAGCCGTTTGGTGCCGGGCAGCCGGGCACCGTCCTGATCCTCGATCATTCCCGCCAGCACGGCGAAGCGCTCGCACGCATCCGCCGCGAAGGCGGTGGCGTCGAGGACGAGAATGAGCTGGCCGGTGCCGGGCGGGCCGCCCACGGCGTCGAGGAACGAGGTCGCCTCGCCGGCAAAGCGTGCGCCGACGAGGCCGGCCGCGAGCAGCTCGACCATGAGGGCCAGAGCCGTGCCCTTGGCGTCGCCCAGCGGAATCATGGTGCCGGCGAGAGCCGCCGCCGCGTCGGTGGTGGGGTGGCCGTCCGCATCCACCGCCCAGCCCTCGGGGATCGTCTCTCCACGCTGCTTGGCGGCGATGATGTTGCCCCGCGCCACCTTCGAGAGCGAAAGATCGACCACGATGGGGGGCCGCCCCGGCAACGGGCAGGCGAAGGCGATGGGGTTGGTGCCGAACACCGCCCGGTTGCCACCCCAGGGCGCCATGGCGGCCGGCGCATTGGCGAACAGCAGAGCCACCAGCCCCTGCGCCGCCAGGGCTTCGGCCGGCCGCCCGGCGGCACCGCAATGGTGTGAGCGCCGGATGGCCGCGGCCGCCACACCCTGGCTCCGGGCGATCTCCGGGAGTTCGGCGACCGCCCGGTCGAGGGCCGGATAGGCGAAGCCGTGGCCGGCGTCGATGGCGAGCAGCCCGGGCCGGGGCCGCGTCACGGCCAGGGTCGCATCGCCCACGACCTTGCCGGCGCGAACCTGCGCCCCGTAGGCCAGCAGGCGCATGAGCCCATGGGTCGCGAGGCCGTCGGCCTCGGCGCCGGCCAGGGCGACGGCGGTGCTCTCGGCCTGGTCGTGGCCGGCACCACAGCGCAGGAGCGTGCGCACGGCGAGGTCGTGGGCGGCGGCCAGGGTCAGGGTGGGCATTGTCTGAGGCTCATCCCGTCGCGTCGATCGAACCGGAACCGGACCGGGTTCGATCCGCGGTCCCCCGGGTCGGTTTGACGTGTCCGGGACACGACGTCCACCGCAGGGACGGGTGTCGTCAGGATCGGTCGGTCGTGTCCGGGGTGAAGGTGGCGTCGTAGAGTTCCTGGTGCTGCCCCAGCAGGGCGTCGATCCGGGAACTCAGTTCGGCATAGGCCGCCCGCATCTGCCGGAAGTTCGCGTTCGTTTCCCCCTGAAGCGTACCGAGGCGGCCGCGCTCATCCGGGTCGGGATGTCCATCGAGCACCCGGCTCGTCTCGCGCAGGGCCAGGGCCCTCACCTGCCGCTCCGCCGCATCCAGGGCCGCGATCTGCTGCGCCAGGTGCTCGGCGGCATCCATGAGTTTCGCAACGCTCGCCCGGAGACTCTGCCGGATCCGCGCCACGTCCGAGAGTTTGTGGATCGCATCGTTCGCCGGCTCCATGAGGCAGGGATTCCCATCCTACAGACGCGGCCGCTCGCCCGTCGGGCAAGGCCACGAGATCGATGGTCGACCGTCGTCAGCGCGCCAGGACGCGGGCCGCATCTTTCGTCGTGTCGACGGCCCGGGAGACCGCGTCGATGGATCCGGTGATCGCGAGGGCGTTCTGGGCGATGGCCTGCACGGCCTCGGCCGCCTCCTGCATGCTCGACGACATCTCGCGCGTCACCACGCTCTGTTCCTCGATGGCGGCGGCCGTGCTGACCACGTAGTCGCGCATGGTCCCGACGGAGACCTGGATCGTATCGAGGGAGCCCGCGACCTGTTCGGACGCGTTCTGGACGCTGTCGATCTCGCTCGCGATCTGGTTCGTGGCGTGGGCCGCCTGGGCGGCGAGGTTCTTCACCTCCTGGGCGACGACGGCGAAGCCCCGGCCCGCCTCCCCGGCCCTTGCGGCCTCGATGGTCGCGTTGAGGGCGAGCAGGTTGATCTGGCTCGCGATGTTCTGGATCAGCGCCACGATGCCCGTCATGGCGGTGGCGGTACCCGTGAGCTTGCGGGTGACCGCGCCGGCCGCCTCCACCTGCCCGTGCGCGGCATCCGTCGCCGTACGGGCCTTCGACATGCCGTGGGCGATCTCGTTCACGGAGGCGGCGAGTTCCTCGGCGGCGGCCGCCATGGTCTGCACGTTGTGGGCGGTGCTGCCCGCCGACCGGGTCGCGGCGTTCGAGGCTTCCGACGAGCGCAGGACGGCGCCCTCGATCTCCCCGAAATTCCGATCGATGAGACGATTTAGATCACCCAGCAGGGCCACCTGCGCGGTGACGTCGGTTGCGAACTTCACCACCTTGTAGGGCCGGCCGGCGGCATCGAGGATCGGGTTGTAGGAAGCCTCGATCCAGATCCCGCGACCGCCCTTGCCGATGCGCTTGAACTGACCCTTCTGGTACGCGCCTTGCCGCAACGCGCTCCAGAACGCGGCGTAGGCGGGCGTGTCGCGCAGGGCCGGTTCGACGAGGAAGCGGTGATGCTGTCCGACGAGCTCGGGCAGCGTGTAGCCGACGACGGCGAGGAAGTTCGCGTTGGCGTCGAGGATGGTGCCGTCGAGACCGAAGGCGATGACGGCCTGGGACTTGTGGATCGCATCGATCTGACCCTGGCGATCCGCGTCCTGGGCTTTCTGGCGCGTGATGTCGGTCGCGAACTTGACGATCCCGTAGGGCTTGCCGCTCCGGTCGAAGACGGGATTGTAGGAAGCCTCGATCCAGATCTCGCGGCCGTCCTTGCCGATGCGCTTGAACTGCGCCGCCTGGAACGTGCCGCTCCGAAGGGCCGCCCAGAAGTCCGCGTAGGCCGGGCTCTCCCGCATGGCGGGTTCGACGAAGAGGCTGTGCGGCTTGCCCACGATCTCGTCCAGGCGATAGCCGACGACGGCGAGAAAGTTCTCGTTGGCGCGCAGCACGGTTCCGTCGAGGGCGAACTCTATGATGCCCTGGGATCGATCGAGGGCCGACATCTTCGCGGACGTCTCGGACCTGCCGCGGTGAAACTTCTCGAAGATCATGCGTCGTCCTGCCTTCAAAGCTATACTTGTCTTCGATGCATGCCCGCGGCGTTCGATAGCGAAGACAATGAACGTACTCACGGTTGCTTGTCCGACCGGTGATCACAATCGCGGCATTCCGGTTAAGACTCACTGAAGTTTCGCGAAAATAACAACCTGAATGCGAATGATTCTCATCAGAAGTCTGTTCCGCTGCGTGCCCTTGCGGTGGAAACGGGACGCTGGAGGTGGAGGACGCCCGCGCAAAGGCATTGCGGGCGGCCCGCGCCGGCTCACGGGTACCGCGAAGGCGAAAGCCTGGAGAGGGACCGGGTCGAGGGCGAGACGCCATCTCGTTGCGTCCTGCATCACCGAGGATTCCCCGCGTTGGAACGGGCGCCGAGTCGTTCGCCCGCGCGCGGGTCCGTGCTCGGGCCCATGTCTTGGCCGCATCGCACCGCCGCGGACGGAACGTCGTCTGCACACCGTGTTCTTGACGCGCTGGCCCCATGGGTGCTTGTGGCCGTTCGCTCAACGCCCGGTCGTTCGAAACCGGCGGGGCCGCTCTCGGAGGAGACTGCTTTGAAACGTTCACGCCGCACGAAGATCATCGCCACGTTGGGCCCGGCCTCCGACACGCCGGAGATGATCGAGAAGCTGTTTCGCGCCGGCGCCGACGTCTTCCGGCTCAACATGAGCCACCTTCCCCGCGAAAAGCTGCCCGAGAAGATCGAGGTGATCCGCACCATCGAGCGCGAGCTGCGCCGGCCCATCGCCGTGCTGGTCGATCTCCAGGGGCCGAAGCTCCGGGTCGCCGCCTTCGCCGAGGGTGCCGCGATGCTGGAGAACGGTGCGTCGTTCGTCCTCGACAGCGACCCGACGCCGGGCGACGTCACCCGCGTGTTCCTGCCCCATCCCGAGATCCTCTCGGCCCTCGAGCCCGGCCACGTCGTCATCGTCGACGACGGCAAGCTGCGCCTCGTCGTGACGGAGGTGTCCGAGGGGCGCGCGGTGACCCGGGTGGTCATCGGCGGCCGCATCTCCAACCGCAAGGGCGTCTCGCTCCCCGACACGGTGATCCCCGTCGCCGCCATGACGGAGAAGGACCGGGGCGACCTCGAAGCCGGCCTCAACGCCGGCGCCGACTGGATCGCCGTCTCCTTCGTGCAGCGGCCCGAGGATGTCGCCGAGGTGAAGAAGGTCGCGGCCGGCCGCGCCCTGGTCATGGCCAAGATCGAGAAGCCGCAGGCCCTGACCCGCCTCGACGAGATCATCGAGATCTCCGACGGCATCATGGTGGCGCGCGGCGATCTCGGCGTCGAGATGCCCCTGGAGCAGGTACCGGGCGTGCAGAAGCGCATCACCCGCTCTTCGCGCCGCATGGGCAAGCCCGTCGTGGTGGCGACCCAGATGCTCGAATCGATGATCACCGCCCCGGTGCCGACCCGCGCCGAGGTCTCGGACGTCGCCACCGCCGTCTACGAGGGGGCGGATGCCGTGATGCTCTCGGCCGAGAGCGCGTCGGGTGCCTTCCCCATCGAGGCCATCACCATGATGAGCCGCATCGCCGAGCAGGTGGAGCGCGATGCCCTGTACTGGACCATCCTGACGGCCCAGCGCTCCGAGCCCGACGCCACCGCCTCCGATGCCATCGCGGCGGCCGCCCACCAGATGGTGGACGCCCTGAACCTCACGGCGATCATGGCCTGGACCCATTCGGGCTCCACGGCTCTGCGGCTCGCCCGTTCGCGGCCCAACGCCACGATCATCGCGCTGACCCCGAAGCGCGAGACGGCGCGGCGCCTGGCCCTGTGCTGGGGCACGCACCCCATCGTCACCAACGATGCCAGCGACGTCGACGACATGGCGTTCCGGGCGGCGAAGTTCGCCGTGCGCGAGCGCTTCGCCGATATCGGCGACCGGGTGATCGTGGTGGCCGGCGTGCCGTTCGGGACGCCGGGCGCCACGAACCTCGTGCGCATCGCCTTCGTCACCCGCGAGCACGCCGCCAAGGCGTGACGCCCGCTCTCACGGATTTCCAGCCTGTGGTTGGGATCCGTGGGGTCCGGTGGACGGGCGGCCCGCGTCGGCGTCCGGTCCGGAGGCCTACGGCGCGACCGGCTCGCGTGCGGTGATTCCGTCGGCAAAGCGCTCCACCTCATGCACCAGGGCGTCCACGGCGACGTACTGGAGCATGTGGCCGATGCCGGGCAGGAGCACGAGGCGGGCGTCTCGGATCGCGGCCGCGAGGGGCACCGCCTGCCTGTTCACGGGTACGGCCGCATCGGCGTCGCCCGAGATCACCAGCGTCGGGACGGTGAGGCCGGCGTAGCGCGGTGCCTGGGCCTCCAGGGCTGCCGGCAGGCCGGCGAGGTCCTGGAGGTTGGCCACGATCGATCCGGGCCGCACGACGAGTGTCGCACGGCTGCGGTCGAGATAACCCGGGGGCGCCTCCTGGGGGCGGAACACGGCGCCGCCGGCGCGTGGCAGGTAATACAGCGCCACGGGCGTCGCCACGGTATGGCCGAGGAGCCAAGTCACCGGTGGCCACAGGGCGAGGCGGTAATACCACGGCACCGTTCCCATGCGCGGATACGGCATCGCCACGGGTGCCGCGAGGACGAGGCCCGCCACCCGCTCGGGGTGGTCGAGGGCGAGTGCCGTGGCCAGCGCCCCCGACCAGGAATGGCCGAGCACGATGGCCGGGCCGATCCCGAGACGGGCCAGGGCCGCCGCGATGGCGTGCGCCTGCGCGGCCGGTTCGGCCATGTCGGCGCCCCCCAGCCGGTCGCTCCAGCCCGAGCCCGGCCGGTCGAAGGCGATCACCCGAAACCCGTCCGCCGCGAGGCGCCGGCCGATGCCCTCCATGGGGTCGGAGGCGTTGGCGGAAGCACCGTGCAGAAGGACTACGGTTCCGCGCGTCGACGGGTTCGGGCCTGCTTCGATGCTGGCGAGGCGCCCGCCCGGTACCGGCACGAAAGGCCCCTGCGGCGGGTGCCGTGCCTCGACCCGCCAGGTGATGACGAGGGTCGCCAGGGCACCGGCACCCAAGACCATCGCGACGAGGCCGAGCAGCCCCGCGAAGACCTTCAGAAGCAGCATGGAGTCCTACAGGTCCCGCCCGTCGACGTCGGGGGCGAGGCGGTCGATGGCGCCCTGCAGCTTGTCCATGCGCGGATACAGGGCGGCGGCCCGGCGGAAGGCTTCCAGCGCCCGGACTTTCTCGTCCATGGAGAGGTAGATCCGCCCCAGAGCCGCCCAGGCCTCGTAGTGCCGGGGCTCGATCACCAGGGTGCGCTTGAGGTCGGTGATGGCGCCGTCCTGGTCCTTGAGCAGCCAGAACACCGTGGCCCGGCGGTTCCAGCCCTCGGACCAGCCCGGCTCCAGGGCGGTGGCCCGGTCGAGCAGCTCGACGGCTAGGGGGAAATCCTGGCCGCTCATGGCCTGGCGGGCGCGCTCCGTCAGAAGGTCGGCCGTGGCGCTGCCCGAGCGCCCGAGGCGCTGCTCGATGAGGCGGGCCACGCCCTTGGCCTCGGCATCGTCCTCCGCCGCCTTGAGGCGGGCATAGAGGTCGTCGAGACTGACGGCAGTCCGGGGCTTGTCGACCGGCTTCTCGGTCGCTTTGCTCTCGGTTGCCTTGGAAGGCGGCAGCGCGTGGGCGACGGGGACAAAGCCCACGCAAAAAGCCGCGATGAGCGCGGCTTTGAGAGACGTCCGAGGCTGGATCTGGGGTGGAATCTGGCACGGCATGAGGTGAGCTTCCTCGCCCTGCCCGATGCCGTCAACCCGCCGGCTTGCCGCGCCCCGAGAGGAGCGGGCGAACGGGCCTCAGCCCTGGCGCGCCTTGAAGCGCTTCTGGGTCTTGTTGATGATGTAGACGCGGCCCTTGCGACGCACGATCTGGTTGTCGCGGTGACGGCCACGGAGGGACTTGAGGGAGTTGCGAATCTTCATCGGTCTCACGTCGGCCGGACATCTAAGTCCGCCGCCTGTCCATAGGGTCTCGGGAACGAGGCACCCCGAACGGCGGCCTCGGCGATGTGTGTGGACGCATCGCGGAAAGGCGGTTGCCTTATCAGGATTCGTGACGCCAAGGCAAGGCGTACGCGACGCGAATCCCACCGCGTGGTGGTTGGTGGCCGCAGCGGGCGACCGTGGTCCATAGCACGGATCGCCAAGCAGGTTTCGCAAAAGTGGTCTCCGGTTTTGCGTCGAAGACCTGCGACAGACCAAGGACCCAAGCAGAGTGAAGCGTTGGCGTGCCAACGCGAGCCTGCTTGGGCCGCCGCCCTCGAAACGGAACGGCCGCCGGGCGGGTGCCGGCGGCCGTGGCTCGGTACGGACAGCGGGGCGGCGGCCCCGCTCTCGTCTCAGGGTTGGGGCGCGGCCGGGGCCGTGGGCGGCGTCGCGGGCACGGCCGGCGTTTCCGCCGGGGGGGCGTCGGGGGCCGGGGCCGGCGTCTTGACCACATCGGCCACGGTCACCTTGGTCAGTTCCGGATAGGCGTCGACCACGTGGGCGCCGTTGAGCGGCTTGCTCTGGCCGTTGTGGCAGGTGGTGCAATTCACCTTGGGCACGTCGCCGAGCACCCCGAGGCGGTTCCTCGGGAAGGTCGAGGTCAGGGGCTCCATGAAGTTTCCGTTGAGGTCCCGCACCATGCGGATGCCGTGCCAGGCGGTGGTGCGCTGGGGCGTGCTCTGCTGCCAGTTCGAGATGGCCCGGGTGTTGTGGCAGAAGGTGCAGTTGACCCCGAGCCCTTCCGACATGTGGATCATCAGGCCGTAGGTCTTCTCCGCATCCTGGATCGGCTTGCCCTTGGTGGTCGGCAGCGCCGTGGTGGCGTTCACCCGGATGGCGTTGTTGTCGATGGACTTGTCGGCGAGATACTCGGTCAGGGTGTCGTAGGGCAGCGAGGCGAGGCCGACGGAGGGGGCGGCCATGTTCTGCCCGTTGTTGCGGGAGACGAACCCGCCCGGACGGTTCGGGCCGGGGTTGGTGAACCAGATGTTGGCCGGCACGGGCTGGCCGCGGTGGCAGGTGTAGCAGGTGACGCCGGCCCCCCCGACGTGGTTCGCCTTCCAGTCGCTGTTGATGTGCTGGGTCATCTGCAGCATCCGGCGGGCGACGCGCTTCTGATAGAGGCTGTCGTCGGCCATGTTCTCGGTGTTGTGGCAGTAGGTGCAGCCCTGTTCGGGCGAGACCCACTCCGTCATCGAGACCATGAGGCGGTTGAATTCGTTGGTCGTGAGGCCGCTGAGAACCTTGACGTTCTCGTAGGTCTGGCCGGCGAGCTCGCCCCCCTCCTCCGCCGGATCGGCCGGCGCGGGCGCCACGTTGGCGTCCTTCTTCTCGGCGACCTCCGCGCGGGTATGGACTTGGTCCATGCCCGTGCCGCGAAAGCCGTTCTGGGTGGTGGTGAGCGGCGGCCGCTCCCAGCCGGAGGTTCCGAACATCGCCACCGTGAGGAAGAAGGCGATGGAGGCCCCGAGGACGACGAAGAAGGTCTTCATGGGGTCCCTCCGGGCTGGCTCAGGGGATCGACGATGGGCGCATAGACCTGCGGGTAGGCCGGGGCGACGCCGTGCTTGACCGCCCAGAGGTACCAGTTGTCGACCACGGTGCCGGTGAGCAGGATGCCGATGCCGCCCGTCAGCGTGGTGAGCACGGCGAACCACCAGGCCCAGCGGTGCACGGATTCCATCGTGGCGTTGAACCCCATGGTCCAGCGCCAGAACAGGGCGGCGCGTTCCGTCGCCGTGCCGCGATCGACGATCTGGTCGATCTCACGCTCGCCGCCGAAGCGGCTGACCGCCAGGATGGTGCCGCCATGCATGGCGAACAGCAGCGTCGATCCGTACAGGAATACGATCGAGAGCATGTGGAACGGGTTGTAGAACAGGTTGCCGTAGCGGAGCGAGAAGGCGGCGGTCCAATCGAGGTGCGGGAAGATGCCGAACGGCACCGCCTCGCTCCACGAACCCATCATCACCGGGCGGATGAAGCCCAGCACGAGAAACAGCCAGATGGCGGAGGCGAACGCCCAGGGCACGTGGTAGCCGAGGCCCAGGGCCTTGGCCCGGCGGAACAGGCGCAGCCACCACAGCAGCACCGAGGCCGTGAGGAAGAAGCCGGCGATGAGCCACCAGCCGCCCTCGGCCAGCGGCGGCAGGACCTTGAGGCCGTATTGCGGGCGCGGCGGCTCGAGGGCGAGCCAGGGCAGCTGGCGCACGAACTGGACCGGGTCCCAGTTCACGCTCGCCCACATGTTGAGACCGATGATCTCGAAGGCGATGAGCCCGCAGGCGAAGGACAGGGCGCCGAGGTACCCGATGTAGATCGGGCCGACCTGCGAATTGCCGATGAGACCGAACAGGTAGGAGTTGAACGGCTTGCCCCAGCGCTTGTCGGAATCGACGGGGATTCCGAGTTCCGGAATGACGGGTCGGACCTGCACTTCCGTGAAGATGTTCTGATAGTAGGCCATTGTTCGGTCCCCCCTCTCAGCGCCAGACCGGGAGATTGAGCCACCAGCCCCACCATTCCGGCCAGCCACGGGTCCAGAACGGGCCGCTGATGACGATGCAGACGGCGCTCCAGAAGCCCGCCGACAGGGCGAGGAACAGGCCGAGGCGGTGGATGCCGAGCGTTCCGATGGAATACCCGATGGTGTCGCGGAAGAAGGTGTCCTCGTGCTCGGGCGTCTTCACCACTTCGCCCTTGCCCGGATTGGTCGAGGACAGGATCAGCGCGCCGTGGAGCGAGAGCGCCAGCGTCGTCGTGAAGAAGAACGACACCGCGAGCATGTGCGCCGGATTGTAGTGGAAGTGCAGATACTGGTAGCCGGTGTTCGACACCCAATCGAGGTGGGAGAGGATGCCGTAGGGGAAGCCGTGGCCCCAAGCGCCCATGAGGAACGGACGGACCACCACCAGGGACACGTAGGCCAGGATCGCCACCGAGAAGGCGAAGGGCACGTGGTACCCGATGCCGAGCTTGCGGCAGATCTCGACTTCGCGCAGCGCCCAGGACGAGAACGCCCCGACGGCGCAGAAGGTGATGATCTGCCAGAGGCCGCCCTCCTTGAGGGGGGCGAGCGCCAGGCCGTATTTCAGGTCCGGCGGCGCGATGTTGATCTGCCAGATGTTCCAGGTCGGACCGAGGGCGGCGCCGTAGATGATCAGCGCCGTGCCGAGCACGGAGAAGAACAGCGTCGTCACGCCGAAGAAGCCGACGTAGAACGGCCCCACCCAGAAATCGAACAGGTCTCCGCCCACCAGCGTGCCGCCGCGGACGCGATATTTTCGTTCAAAACTCAGCATCGCCATCGCGAAACCCTCCCGGCGCCAGCGTCACGGTTCGTGTCGGGTTCTTATGGGTGGTGCGGGCGGGGGCCGGGGATCGGCCACCCGCCCGCTGACCTTGGCTCGGGTGTGCCCGTCAGGCGGGCATCGTCGGCAGGACGAGGCTCTGCGCATCGGCGGCGCGCGGGGCCTTGGGGCCTTCCAGCCAGTTGAACCGGTCGGTGCTGAGTAGAATGAAGTGGATCAGCAGGGCCAGGATGAACAGGAAGGTGAACAGCGCCACCAGGGTGCGGCGCGGATCGAACAGAAGCCAGACCTTGTGCATGGTGCGTCCTCCTCAGGAGATGAGCGAGGCGACGGTCTGGGCCGCCGTCTCCAGGGCCGCGTAGCCCTTGGGTCCCGGCAGCCACGGGCGCCACATCCACACGAGGATGTGGGCGACCACGGCGATGGCCGTGAAGATGATGAAGCTCGTCAGGAAGATCGCGTGGAACTCCTTGGCTTCGGGTTCCGTCAGCCCGGACAGGCTGCTGGGTTTCTCGACTATGCCGTTGGCCATCGGTTGAACCTCCGTGGGTCTGGCCGCGCGGGAGCGCGGCGGCTGTCACCGGGGCCTCGACGGACTCCGGCGGTCCTTCCCTCCAGTGCGGATGGGAGGTCGGTGGCGGGCGGGCTCGAGTGGCCGCGCCCGGAGAGGCAAATCATCCCATGAACACGAAGGGGATGGCCGAGACGGCCATGCTGCGCGCCTCGGCGAAGACCGAGCGCCGCTGCGGCACGATCCCGACCGGATGCGTCGGCATCAGGCGCTGGGCGCAGGCGGCGGCGAGGAAGAACGGGTAGGTCGCCGCCAGGATGAGGCGGAACTGGACCGCGTCCTGATGCAGGCGGGAGACCGGGTTCAGCGAGCGTTGCATGGGGCACGTCTCCTGTGGGCGGATCGTTGCGGCGCTTAGGCTCGGCAGGGGCCGGCCGGACGGCGCCGCGCCGCTCCAGCCGGAAAGGGATGGGGCGCGCGCGCTCATGCGGCCGCTCCGAGGGCGGTGTCGGCGCGCGCGCGCGCCACGTGATCGGGGGTGACGCGGGGCGCATCCTCGCGGCGCGCGGCCCGCTCGGCGGCGTCGCGCAAGCGTTTCGCCGCCGAGATCCGCACCAGGACGGGATGGGATTCGACGAGGGCGTCGAGGTCGGCGCGGGCCGCCTCGTCCCACGGCAGCTCGCGGTGGAACCGCGCCGGCGTCGCCTCGACGGCATCCATGTCGCGGGCGAGCGGCAGGATGTGGAAGAGCATGTCGAACAGGGCGTTGCAGACCTCCTGCACGAGGTAGGTCGCGCCCGAGAACCCCATGAACGGCGTGCCGGTGTGGCGCCGGATGATGGCGCCGGGAAACGAGGCCGGGACGAAGATCGCCCGGGCGCCGGCTTCCGCCGCGTACATCCGCTCGTTGAACGACCCGAACAGCACCAGGGGCGGATTTTTCGCGATGAGGTCGCGGATCGTGGCGTTGTCGGTCTTGGCGCCGGCCTTGCGGGACACAGCGAAGTGGCAGGGCAGGCCCATCTCGTCTTCGAGGAAGTGCCGGACGCCCCTCGCGTAGGTGTCGGACGCCACGATGCCGAAGCTCGCCGTGCCGAAGAAGTCCTGGGTCACCGAGCGCCACAGGTCCCAGACCGGCTTGATGGTGGTGTGCTTCTCCCGCTCGATGAACGGCTCGGGGTCGAGGCCGAGGATCTCGCCGAGCGAGCGCAGGAACTGGGTGGTCGAGTGGATTCCGATGGGGGCCTGGAGGTAGGGCCGCTCCAGGGCCTCGCAGAGCAGGCGCCCGAACTCGCGGTAGAGGCAGATGTTGGCATCCGCGTTGACGAGCTTCGGAACGTCGGCGAGGTGCGAGCCGAGGGGAAACGCCAGGTTCACCTCGGCGCCGATGCCCTCGACGAGCCGGCGGATCTCGGCGAGATCCGAGGGCATGTTGAAGGTGCCGTAGGCCGGGCCGATGAGGTTGACGCGGGGGCGCTCGCCGGCCTTGCGCTCGGGCCGGGCCGGGATGCCCTTCTTGGCGAATTTCCGCGCGCCGTATTCCTGCCAGAGCCAGGACATGGCCCGGTCGGCGGTCTGCCACTGGTCCTCGTCGATGGTGCGCGGCAGGAAGCGCTGGAGGTTGGTGCCCTCCGGGGTGACGCCGCCGCCGATCATCTCGGCGATGGAACCGGTGACGACCACGCTGGGCTGGCCCGGATCGAGGGTGGCGTGCGCCCGCTTCATCGCGGCTTCGGTGCCGTGGCGGCCGAGCTCCTCCTCGGCGAGCCCCGTGACCACGATGGGCAACTCGTGCGGCGGCAGGGCGTCGGTGTAGTGCAGCACCGAGGTGACGGGGAGATTCTCGCAGCCCACGGGCCCGTCGATGACGACCTGCAGGCCCTTGATGGCGGTGAAGACGTAGACGGCACCCCAGTAGCCGCCGGCCCGGTCGTGATCGAGGACGAGCATCAGGCCATCTCCCCGATCGGATCGTGCGCGGCCTTACCCCGGGGCGCGGCGGCGACGGCCTTGCGCAGCTGCGGGACGTCCTCCCAGATGCCGGCGGCATGGCCCTCTCCGACGCCGGCGAAGAACTCCCGCATGGCGTCGAAGCGGTGCTGGTTGCCGATGGCAGCGTTGATCACCTTGGCAAGCGACCCGGCGCCGGCGACGCCCATGAGCGGGCGGGCCGAGATGAGGTTGGTGAAGTACAGGGCCGGGATCGCCAGGGCCTTGGCCTTCTGCACCACCGGTGTGGTGCCGATGGCGAGATCCGGCCGGTATTCCATCAGGGCGGCGAGGTCGTCCTCGAGGGAGGCGCGGAACCGCACGGCGACGCCGCGCGCCTCGAGCCAGTCGCGGTCGGCCTCGGCATAGGGTGTCCGCGGGCAGGCGGTGCCGACGTAGCGCAGATCCGCGCCGCTCTCGACGAGGAGGCGCCCGACGAGGAGCTCCGAGCCCTCGTAGCCCGAGAGGGTGATGCGGCCCCGGATCGGGGTCGCGGCGAGCGCCCCCCGGATCATCGGCAGCAGCCGGTTCTTGGCGGCCTCCACGGTGGCGCGGGGGACGGCGCAGGCCTCGCCGATCCGGTCGAGCCAGTCGGCGGTGCCGTCATGGCCCACGGGAGCGGAGCCGACGATGGGGCGGCCCGCGGTCTGGAACTCGCGGATGGAGGCGGTATAGAACGGGTGGATCGCCGCCACCGCCGTGCAATCCAGCGCCGCGTAGAGTTCGCGCCATTCCCGTGTCGGCACGACGGGGCCGGCGGCGAGGCCCAGGGGTTCGAGGAGAGCGCCGATCACCACCGGGTCGGCGGGGAACATCTCGCCGAGCAGCGCCACGGTCGGGCGCTCGGCCCGCCCCGCCCGCGGGGCCTGGACCGGACCCTGCTCGGCTTCGGTGCGGGCGAATTTCAGCATGGCGCCGGCCAGAACGTCCTTGGCCTCGGCATGGGTCGGCACCCCGAAGCCCGGAACGTCGATGCCGATGATGCGGACGCCGTCGATCTGCTTGGGCAGCAGCCGCAGGGGCACGCCCGAGGCGGTCGGCACGCACAGGTTGATCACCACCACGGCGTCGTAATCGGCGGGTTTCGCCACGTCGAACACCGCCTCGCGGATGTCCTCGAACAGCTTGCCGGTGACCAGGGTCTCGGAGTTGAACGGCACGTAGCCCACGCTCCGCTTTGCCCCGTAGAAATGCGACGTGAAGGTCAGCCCGTAGACGCAGCAGGCCGAGCCCGAGAGGATCGTCGCCGTGCGCCGCATGCGCAGGCCGACGCGCAAGCTCCCGAAGGCCGGGCACATGCTCTGGGGCTGGTCGTGCGGCCCCTGCGGATAATCCTTTCGGAGTTGCTCCAGCGTGTCGGACATCCCGGCGGCCTCGGCCGCCGCCCGCATCGTCGCCTTGCCCGAATGGCAACCGAGGCCGTCGCCCTTCGTGGCGGCGAGCACCACCTCGGCCGGGACGGCCGGGGCCGCGAGGCTCGAAGCGGGGCGCTCCTTACGGGCGCGCAGATCGGCGATGTCGAGGGTGACGGCCATGCGCGTCAGACCTCGTCGTAGACGACTTCGAGGGACGGCTTCACCACGTGGGCCGTGCCGCACATGTCCTCGAAGGTGGCGGGTACGAGCGTGACACCCCTGCCGACCGCCTCGCCCTTGAACAGGCCGAGCAGCCCATCCTGGGAGAGCGGCGTCGGGTGGTTGGGCGCCGCGTCGTGGACGTTCTGGGCGAGATCGGCGAACAGCGAGCCCCACGGGCTCTCGGGCCGGCCGATGATCTCGTAGTTCGCGCTCTTCTTGCGGATGTCGTCGTCGGCCGGGATCGAGGCCAGGACCGGGATGCCGACGGCGGCGGCGAAGGCCTGGGCCTCTCCGGTGCCGTCGTCCTTGTTGATGACGAGGCCGCCGACGCCGACGTTGCCGCCGAGCTTGCGGAAGTATTCCACCGCCGAGCAGACGTTGTTGGCGACGTAGAGCGACTGCAAGTCGTTCGAGCCGACGACGATGACCTTCTGGCACATGTCGCGGGCGATGGGCAGGCCGAAGCCGCCGCAGACCACGTCGCCGAGGAAGTCGAGGAGCACGTAGTCGAAGCCCCATTCGTGGAAGCCGAGCTTCTCCAGGAGTTCGAAGCCGTGGATGATGCCGCGCCCGCCGCAGCCGCGCCCGACCTCCGGCCCGCCGAGCTCCATGGCGTAGACGCCGTCGCGCTTGAAGCAGACGTCGCCGATGGCGACCTGTTCGCCCGCGAGTTTCTTCTTGGTGGACGTCTCGATGATGGTCGGGCAGGCGCGGCCGCCGAACAGCAGCGAGGTGGTGTCGCTCTTGGGGTCGCAGCCGATGAGCAGGACCTTCTTGCCCTGCTGGGCCATCATGTAGCTGAGGTTGGCCAGGGTGAACGACTTGCCGATGCCGCCCTTGCCGTAGATCGCGATGATCTGCGTCTCCTTGGTGGCCTTCACCGGCACGGGATCGGGCTCGATGCCGGCCTCGGCGCGAAGCGCTTCCGATGCCTTCAGGGCGGCGCCGTTCAGCTGCATGTTCATGCGGCACTCCAATCGAGGATCATCTTGAGGCAGGCGGGCTCGCCGAAGGCCGTGCGGTAGGCTTGCGCCGCGTTGGCGGCCGGCTGGCGATGGGTGACGAGACCGTCGAGCGACAGGTGCCCCGACGCGACCAGCGCCGTGACGGTGGCGAGATCCTCCGGCTTCCACTGCGCCGCGACCCGGATGCGAGCCTCGCGCAGGAAGGCGGGTGGGAAGGTGAAGGCGAGCGGCGCCTCGTAGAACCCCGCCAGCACGATCTCGCCGCCGGCCCCCAGGCGTTCGATCAGGGTGTCGAGGAGGCCGGCATCGCCGCTGGCATCCGTGATCGTGGCGTAGTCGCGCCGGGCGTCGGCATCGGGGTGGAGCACGGCGTAGCCGTCGGCCCCCTCGGCGCGGATGGGATTGGTCTCCCACACCACCGGCGTGCCGCCGGCGGCCACGGTGAGGCGGGCCAGCAGGCGCCCGAGCACGCCGTGCCCGACGATGAGCGAAGGACCGGCCGGGACCGCGCCCAGAGCGTGCTGGGCGGTGGCCGCCAGGGCGAAGAGGATGCCGCGCTCGCCCAAGGACGGGTCGAGGGGGACGAGGCGTGCGCCGGCGCTGACGAGATGGGAGGCGGCGCCACCGAACAGGCCGCGCACCGGGCCGAAACAGCGGGCCCCCGGTACGAACACGGTCTGCCCGACCGCGACGCCGGATTCCGCGCCGGTTTCGATCACGGTGCCGACGGATTCGTAGCCGGGCACCAGGGGGTAGCCCATCCCGGGAAACGCCGGCATCCGGCCGGACCAGAGCAGGCGCTCCGTGCCGGTGCTGATGCCGCTCCAGGCGACCGCGACCAAGGCGTCGGCCGGGCCGGGGGTATCGAGCGTGAGGGTGTCGAGGGCGATCCGTTCCGGTTCGTGGAGGACGATGGCACGCGCTTGCATGGTTCTGGCCCTCCCCTTGTCCGTGGGGCCATCGACGTGCGGCCCGTATGTGTCATCCTAGATAGACACTTTTATTCGTCAAGCATTACTTACGATCGGTGCTGTCTAATCGGTTGGACACGAGCAGTCGGGTCAGGAGGGGGCGGCGGGTCGGAACCTCGCGGACCCCGCCGAAACCGGCCTCGGCGAGCAGCCGCGTCAGCTCGGCGGCCGTGCGGCAGCGGCCGGTGCCCATGGCGAGGAGGTAGAAGCCAAAATAGGCGTCGGCCATCGCCTCGGCTCCGGGCGTGCCCGCCATGGGTTCGGCGATGAGAAGCGTGCCGCCCGGGGGCAAAGCCGCGTGAGCCGCACGAAGGAGGGCGCGGACCTTGCCGTCGTCGTGGTCGTGGACCACCCGTACCAGCGAGACGAGATCGGCCCCGCTCGGCAGGGGATCGTCCGGGAAGGCGCCCCCGAAGGTTTTTGCGCGCGCGCTCAGGCCCGCTTCGGCGAAGGCCCTCTCCGCCCGGGCCGTCACGGCCGGCAGGTCGAACAGCATCAGGCCGAGGCCGGGGGCGTGGCGGGCGGCCTCCCGCAGGAAAGCGCCCTCGCCACCGCCGACATCGAGGATGCGCCGATGGTCGCGGAGTGGATAGGCCTCGACGATGTCTTGCGCGATCAGGGACTGGGACGCGCCCATCAGGGTGCTGTAGGCCGCGACCGATTCAGCGCTCGCGGGATCGCCGCGGGCGGCGTCCGCATAGGCCCAGTAGCGCGACAGGTGGGTGGGGCCGGCTTCCCCGCGCAGGAGGGCGACGGGGTCGGCGAGGTCCGCGTAGAGAAGCGCGTGATGCTCGATCATCGCCGCAACCGAGGGGTTTCCGATGAGCGCCGCGCCGAGGTCGGCGAGGGCGAAGCGGCCGTCGGGCAGGCGGGCGAGGAGATCGAGGGCGGCCGCGGCCTTGAGGAGGCGTTCGGCCCGGTCCGGTGCGAGGCCGACGCGCGCCGCCACGACGTCCGGCGCCAGGGGGCCGTCGAACAGGATGCGGAACAGGTCGAGGCGCACGCAGGCGAACAGGGTCTGCGCGTAGACGAAGCCGGCGCAGAGATCGAACAGGGCCTTCGTGTTCGCCCGGGCGATGTTGCGCGTGAGGGGAAAGCCGGCGGCCCAGCGCTGGAAGCCCGGCTTGGCGATCGTGCGGGTGCGGAAGGCGCGCCACCGCGCCCGCCAAGAGTCTTTCGGCGGCGCGCTACCGCCGGGGAGCTTGTCCATGCCCGCCGCCGACGCCGTCACCGGTGGGGTGGCCATGGTGGCCGCCCGCCGTCAGGCCAGTTCCCGCACGAGATGGGCCGGCAGGAACAGCCGGGTCTGCGCTTCGATCTCGGCCCGGAGAGCATCGGCACCCGGGCAGGCCGGGATCACCTCGACGGCCTCGCGGGCGAGGCGCTTGAGGCGGGCGAGGGCGCCGCCCATGCCCAGCAGGGCGGCGGCGTTGGGCCGGCCCAGCGTCGCGTCGCGGCCCACCGGCTTGCCGACCTCCTCCTGGCGGCAGGCGACGTCGCGCAGGTCGTCGGCGACCTGATAGGCCTCGCCGAGGCATTCCCCCAGCAGACGCCACGGCAGGGCCGGTGCACCGGCCGCCGCTGCGCCCGTCACGGTGGCGGCGGCGAACAGGGCGCCGGTCTTGGCCTGCTGGTACTCGGTGAGCGCCACGGTCGGCTCCGATTCCCAGGCCTGGCCCGCCACGATGCCGTTGGGCGAGCCCACCGCGCGGGCGACGAGGCCGACGAGGGCGGCGAGGCGTTGCGGCGAGCGCGTCGCCCCCCGCGCCAGGGTTTCGAAGGCCGAGACGATGAGGGCGTCCCCGGTCAGCACCGCCAGGGGCTCGCCGAAGGCGGCGTGGACGGAGGGCTGGCCCCGGCGCAGGGGGGCGTCGTCGAAGCACGGCAGATCGTCGTGGACGAGGGAGGCGCAGTGCAGCAGCTCGATGGCGGCGGCCGCCGCGTCCGAGGCCGCCGGGTCGTCGTCGCCGCAGGCCCGCGCCACGGACAGGCACAGGCGCGGCCGGATACGGTGACCGCCCGGGAACACGGCGTAGCGGATCGCCTCGGCGAGGCGCGGCGGGGCACCGGGTGCTTCCGCGTGGGCCACGGCGGTGTCGAGGGTGCGCTCGATGCGACGGTTGGCATCCATCTGACGTCTCTCCCGGCGGAAGCATCTGTCTTTTTAACTTGCCAACTGAAAGTGTCAGATAATATTGACACTCGTCAAGGATTGGTTTGGGTGGCGGAGGAGCCGGCGCGTGCGGGTCGTGGTCATCGGAGCGGGGATCGGTGGATTGGTGGCGGCCCTCCGGCTGGCCCATGCGGGCCTCGACGTGACCGTGCTCGAACGCGCCGCGCATCCGGGCGGCAAGATGCGCAGCGTCTCCGTCGACGGCCAAGCCGTGGAGGCCGGCCCTACGGTCTTCACCATGCGCTGGGTCCTCGACGAGATCTTTTCGGAATGCGGCGCGAGCCTCGAGGGGCGCGTCGCGCTCAGCCCGGCGGCGATCCTGGCGCGGCATACCTGGGGGCCGGACGGCCACCTCGACCTGTTCGCCGATCCGCGCGCCTCCCGCGACGCCATCGGGGCGTTTGCCGGCGCCCGCGAGGCCGAGGGCTACGACCGCTTCCGCGCCCGCGCCGAGGCGGTCTACCGGACCCTCGAAGGCCCGTTCATCCGGGGGCAGCGGCCGAGTCCCCTCGCCCTCACCCGCCGCGCCGGTCTGTCGGGGCTCGGCGACCTCTGGCGCATCCAGCCCTTCACCACCCTGTGGTCGGCGCTGGGGGATTATTTCGCCGATCCGCGCCTGCGCCAGCTCTTCGGGCGCTATGCCACCTATTGCGGCGCCTCGCCCTACCGGGCGCCCGCCACCCTGATGCTCGTCGCCCATGTCGAATCGCAAGGGGTCTGGCATGTCGCGGGCGGCCTCAGCGCCCTCGCCCGGGCGGTGGCGGATCTGGCCGCCGAGCGCGGTGCGCGCCTGCGCTATGGCGCCCACGTGGCACGCATCGTCACCGACCGCACCGGCGTCACCGGCGTGGACCTCGCCGATGGCGAGCGCATCCCGGCGGACGCCGTTGTCTGCAACGCCGACGCGGCGGCGCTGGGCGACGGGCTCCTCGGCGCGAAAGCCGCCCGGGGGGCCGAGCGGGTTCCAGGAGCCGAGCGCTCGCTCTCGGCCGTGACCCTGTGCATGAACGCCCGCGCCGAAGGCTTCCCGCTCCTGCGCCACACGGTGTTCTTCTCCGGCGACTATGCCGCCGAGTTCGACGCCATCGCCCGGGGGCGGCTGCCCACCGACCCCACGGTCTATGTCTGCGCCCAGGACCGGGGCGACACGGCCCCTGACGTGTCCGGGGCCGAGCGCCTGCTCTGCCTCGTCAACGCGCCTGCGGGCGGCACCTTCACGCCTACGGAGATCGCCACATGCACGAGCGCCCTTCATCGCCGCCTGGGGGCCTCCGGGCTGACACTGACGGATACGCCCGCGACGGTGACGACGGAGCCGGCGGGGTTCGGGGCGCTGTTTCCGGGGACGGGGGGCGCCCTCTACGGGCGGGCCTCGCACGGGTGGATGGCCTCGTTCCAGCGTCCGGGGGCACGGACGGCGATTCCGGGGCTGTACCTCGCCGGGGGCAGCGTCCATCCGGGGCCGGGGGTGCCGATGGCAGCGCAATCGGGCCGGCTCGCGGCGGACAGCCTGCTGGCGGACCGGAGCACCGCCCGCGCTTCGATACGCCGGTCGGCCGCGGCGGCTACGTCTGGTGGTACGTCGATGCCCTGAGTGCCGATGGGCGCCAGGGGCTGACCATCATCGCCTTCATCGGCTCGGTGTTCTCGCCCTACTACGCCTGGGACAGGAGCCGCGACCCGTTCCGGCACTGCGCCGTCAACGTGGTGCTCTACGGGGAGCGGTCGAACCGCTTCTGCATGACCGAGCGCGGGCGCCGGGCCGTGTCGCGGGACGCGACGCATCTCGCCATCGGTCCGAGCGATCTCGCCTGGGACGGCACCACCCTCACCATCAACCTTGACGAGGTGACGGCACCGATCCCCTCACGGGTCCGCGGCACCGTGCAGGTTCGCCCCACCGGCCTCACCCCCGGCCCGTTCAGCCTCGATGGACAGGGCCGGCATCGCTGGTGGCCGATGGCGCCGTCCTCGCCCGTCGAGGTCGCCCTCACCGAGCCGTCGCTGACCTGGACCGGGACGGCCTACTTCGACACCAACCACGGCGATACGCCCCTTGAGGACGCCTTCACGGATTGGACCTGGTGCCGGGCCGATCTCACGGACGGCGCCGCGATTCTCTACGACGTGCGGCGCCGCGACGGCACCGTTCAGAACCTGTCCCTGCGCTTCGACGCCACCGGCGCGCCGCGCGACATCGATCCACCCCGCCCCGCCGCCCTGCCGGCGACTCGCCTGTGGCGCATTCCCCGCTCGACCCGCAGCGACGATGGCACGGCCCGGGTGGTGCGGACCTTCGAGGACACGCCGTTCTATGCCCGCTCCCTGCTGGAGACGACCCTCTGCGGGCAACGGGTGCGCCCGGTCCACGAGAGCCTGTCGCTCGACCGGTTCAAGAACCCCCTGGTGCGCTGGATGCTGCCGTTCCGGATGCCGCGCCCGCTCGGGTGAGGCGGGCCTTCGTGTCCGACGGATGGTCGGTCGCGTTCACGAATCGCCGGCCTCGGCCTTCGCGCGGGCGGCCGCCTCCCGGTCGCGGCGGATGCCGCGCTTGAGCGCCACGAGCTGCCAGAGGGCGAGACCGAGCGCCAGGCCGAACACGAGGCCGATGTCGAGGGCGGCGAAGAACGGGTCGCTCACGGGACGGCGTGCGAGGACCCCTCGGGCGCGAAGGCGGGTCCCGCAAAGGTCTCGCGCTCGCGCAGGGTCTCGACGAGGTCGAGGACCCGGGCCATCTGGCCGGGCACGTCCCACCAGGCCGGACCGGCGGGCACCGGCTGTGCGGCCACGGCCGCGACGAGGAACGCGACCTCGGCCAGGGGCGGCGCATGGCGATCCTGCGCGGGCGCGAAGGTGGGCGTCAGGGTGGCGCGGGCCAGGAGCGCCGCCTTGCGCCGGCCATCGACGCGAGCCCGGGTGGTCACCGGATCGAGGTCCTGGCGCTCCAACTCCCGTCCGATCTCAGCGTAGATGAGCCGGGCCGCGCGGATCGCCGGCCGGCAGGCGCGCGGCAGGCCGGAGAGGCCCGCTTCCGAGCGGATGTAGAGGAGGTCCGCCGCCGCGAGCAGCCTGGCGACGACGCCCGCCAGGGCCGGGCTCGGGTGCGGGTCGGTCAGGAAGGCCTCCGGCTCGATTCCGGCTTCTCTCAGCCAGTCGACGGGCAGGTAGAGCCGGCCCGCACGGGCATCCTCGCCGACGTCGCGGGCGATATTGGTGAACTGCATGGCGATTCCGAGGTCGCAGGCCCGGGCGAGGACGGCCGGATCGCGTGACCCCATGATCAGGGTCATCATCACGCCGACGCTGGCGGCGACCCGGGCGGCGTAGGCGGTGAGGTCGGAGAGCGTCGCGTAGCGCCGGCCCTCCCCATCCCAGGCCAGCCCCTCGATGAGCGCCATGGGCAGGGCCTGCGGGATGGCGTGGGCGACGACGAGGTCGGCGAGCGCCCGGTCGGCGGGGGCGTCGGCGGGGCGCCCGTCATAGGCGCGGGTCAGGCGGGCGGACAGGCGGGCCGCGGCCGCTGTCCGGGCGACGGGCGCCACGTCGTCGACGGCGTCGTCGGACAGGCGGCAGAACGCGTAGAGCCCGTAGGCCGGGCGCCGGACATGGGCCGGCAGAAGGGCGGAGGCGGCAAAGAAGCTGCGCGAGCCCGCCCGGATCGCGTTCCGGCACGCGGCCCGGTCGGCGGCGTCGGCGTGCGGCGTCGCCCAGAGGGGCGGCCTGTCGGGCTCGGGGGTTGCCCAGAAGGACGGCCTGACGGCCTCAGGCGAAGACGCGCGCATCCGGCACCACGGAATCGAGGACTCGGGCAGAGGAGAGGACGCCGGGCAGTCCGGCGCCCGGATGGGTGCCGGCCCCGACGAGGTAGAGGTTGCGCACGTTCTCGGACGCATTGTGCGGCCGGAACCACGCCGATTGCGTCAGCACGGGTTCGAGGCCGAAGCCGGATCCGCGATAGCTCAGGAAATCGCTGGCGAAGTCGTTGGGGGTCGTGACTTTCGACGTAACGAGGCTCTCGGAGAGCCCCGGCATCACCGTGGCTTCCAGATGCCGCGCGATGGCCTCCCGGTAGGGTTCGGCGAGCGCCGCCCAATCCTGGCCGCCGTCTAGGTTCGGCACCGGCGACAGCACGTAGAACGCGTCGTGTCCGGGCGGGGCCAGCATCGGGTCGGTGGCGGTGGGCCGATGCAAGTAGAGGCTGAAATCCTTCGCCAGACTCTTCTTGGTGAAGATGTCCTCGATGAGGCCGCGATAGCGCGGGCCCATCAGGATGGTGTGGTGGGCGACATCGGGAAATTTCTTGCTGGTGCCGAAGTACCAGACGAACAGGCCCATGGAGGAATGCGCGCGCCCGAGGCGCCGGGCATTCCAGCGTTTGGCGGTGCCGCCGAGCAAAGTCCCGTAGGTGAAGGCCGAATCGGCGTTCGACACCACGATCTCGGCCGGGATCGCTTCGCCATTCGCCAGGGTGACGCCCGTGGCTTTTCCACCCGCCACGGTGATGCGGGCGACGTCGGCGCCGCAGCGTAGCGCCCCGCCCTGCCCCCGGATGAGGTCGCATAGGCCGTCGACGAGGCGTCCGGTGCCGCCCATGGCGAAGTGGACGCCCCAGCGCCGCTCGAGATGGGCGATGAGGCAGTAGATCGCGCTCGCCCGGAACGGGCTTCCGCCGATGAGCAGCGGGTGGAAGGAAAAGATCGTCCGCAGGCGCTCGTCGCGGATGTAGCTGGCGACGAGGTCGTAGACCGAGCGGTGACCACCGAGGCGCAGCAGGCTCGGCATGATCCGCAGCATGTCGGTGACCGACGAGAACGGCACGTGGCCGAGTTCCTCGAACCCGACCCGGCAGATCGCCTCGGAGCGGGCCATGAAGGCCTCGTATCCGGCGACATCGGCGGATGAGAACTTCGCGACTTCGGCCCGCATGGCGGCGATGTCGCCGCTGTAGTCGAAGGTGGCGCCGTCGTCGAAGCGGATGCGGTAGAACGGCCGCATGGGCACGAGCGTCACATCGTCGTCCATGCGCCGGCCGCACAGGCGCCACAGCTCCTCGAACAGGAACGGCGCCGTGACGATGGTCGGGCCGGCGTCGAAGGTGAATCCGTCCTGGCGGTGGACGCGGGCGCGACCGCCGGGCTGCTCCAGGCGCTCCAGCACCGTGACCCGGTAACCCCGGGCGCCGAGGCGGATCGCCGCCGCCAGACCGCCGAAGCCGGAGCCGATCACCACCGCGTGGGCGCGCGGATCGGAGCTCGTCACAGGGTTCGGCATGTCGGCGAGTGTCAACATAAAGTGACACTAATCCGCGTCCGCGACGGGACGCAAGCGCTGTTTTACGCCTCTGCCGCGGCCCGTGCCGGGCTGAGCTGGCGGATGATCCCGGCGACCGCCACGGGCGCCTCCTCGTGGGCGAGGTGGCCGAGGTTGCGCAGCAATTCGACCCGCGCATGGGGCAGGCGCTTCTGCAGGGCGAAGGCGGTGTCGGGCGAGATCGCCCGGTCGTCGCCGCCCACCACCAGGGTCGTCGGCACGGTGAGCCGGGTGATGGCGCGGTCCAGCGCCGCCAGATCCCAGTTCGCCATCATGCCGAGTGCTCCGGCGACGTGGCCGGGGCAGCGGAACAGGCGCCGATAGAGATCGAGCCCCCCGGCATCGAGACGCGAGCCGGTGCCGCGGATGAGGCGCTCCACCGCCGGGCGGTCGGCGGTCCAGGCGAAGATTCGCGGCGTCACCGAATTGAGGAACAGCATCCGGGCGAGACTCGGGAACAGCACGGATGCGAGGCCGGGAAACGGCGTCAACGCCCCGTTGAGGGCGACGAGGTGGCGGGGGGCGAGGCCGTCGAGGCAGAGCCGGACGAGGAGCGCGGCGCCGGCAGAGTGGCCGACCATCACCTCCGGGACCACCCCGAGGGCGGAGAGGAGATCACGGATCGCCGCCGCCATGCCGGGCAGGGACAGGCGGTTCGCGGGCAGCGGATCGGTGAAGGCGTGGCCGGGGAGATCCGGCGCCACGACGAAGAAATCCTGCGCCAGCAGGGGAGCGAGGCCGCGCCACGAATGGGTGGCCGCGCCGGTGCCGTGCAGGAGCAGGAGCACCGGAGCAGCGGCGTCGCCGAAGGTCTGGACGTGCCAGGTCAGGCCAGAGGCTTCGACGAAACGGCTGGCCTCGCGGTGGGGCCAATCCGCGCCTTCGCGCTCCCAGGCGGGTCGATCGCTCGGCGCGGACATGATCGCTCCCTCAGGTCGCCGCCCGGATGGCGGCACGCATCGCCCCCGCATCGGCGTAGGGCAAGGGGAGATAGCGCGCCCCCATGGCCTCGGCGATGCGGCGGGCGGTGTCCTGCGGCCGGGCCGCCGTGTCGATGAGGATGGTGCGGACCCCGTCGGCCCGCAGGGCCGTGGCTGCCGCGAGGGCGTCGGCGCCTGCCTGCGTACGGCCGGCCGCACCCGCGCGCGTGATGTTGGCGCGTCCGTCGGTGAGCACCACCACCACCGGCGTTCCCCCGCCCCGGTGCACGCTCCGGGCGAGTGCCGCCGCTGCATCGAGGCCCGCGGCCAGCGGCGTGCCCCCGCCTCCGGGCAGGGCGCTCAAACCCCGCCGCGCCCGCGCCAGGGCGCGGGTGGGTGGTAGGATCAACTCGGCCCCGAGCCCGCGAAACGCCAGGACGGCGACGCGGTCCCGGCGGATATAGGCTTCGGCCAGGAGCAGCTCCACGGCGCCCTTGGCCTCGGCGAGGCGTTCGAGGGCGGCCGAACCCGAGGCATCGACGGCGAAGATCGTCGTGGTCTGCGTGCGCTGGACGAAGCGCGTGACGCGTAGATCCTCCGGGCGGATCCGGATGCCCTGGGGCTCGCCCGCCGTCCGGCGCAAACGCTGCCAGGGTGCGGCGGCGCGCAAGGTGTCGACGAGGGAGAGGCGTCCCTGGCGCGGATCGCCGGCGCGCGCGCCCAGGGGCCGTCCGGCGCGCGGCGACGCGGCGGCGGCCCCCGCTTTGCCGGCCCGCGGTTGGCGCGGGCGTGCTCCCGCCGCGATGAGCCCGGAGAGAAGATCGCGCGGAAGGGCGCTGCGCGCGGCCTCGACCATGCGCTGGTCGAGGGAGGCGGAGGTCTCCTCGTGCTCGGTGGGGGTATCCGGTTCGGGCGTGGTCTCCTCCGGCGCGGACTCCTCGGGCACGGCGGCCTCGGGCGTCGGTTCGGCTGTGGGCATCCGCGTCGCCCTCGGGCCGAGGACGAGGCGTGCGGCCCGGATCGTATCGTTCTCGCCCGGAACCGCACGCCCCTCGAGACGGGCGAGCAGCCGCGCGACTCGGGCGGCCAGGAGCGGACCGCGGAGCGACACCACCCCGAGGGCGTCGGCGGCCCGGCACAGGGCGCCGAGAACGTCCTCTGCCCCCGGATCGGACGCTTCGGCGTGGGACGGGTCGTCCACCGGGACCGCATCGCGCCAGGGGACGTCCGTGAGATCGATGTGCAGGGCGAGGCGGTCGGCCAGGGCGTCCGGCACGGCCTCGCCGTCGCCCTGACCCTCATCGAGAAGGATCACCCCGAGGCGTGCCGGGTGGCATCGTCCGAGGCCGTCGCGCTCCACCCGTACGGTGCCGGTGTCGAGGATCGCGGCGAGACGGGCCGCCTGCCCGGGTGACAGGCGTTCGGCCATGGGAACGACGAGGAGGCCGCCATCGGTCTCGGCCAGAAGCCCGGTCTCCGCCACGGGACGTCCGGCCGCGAGGGTGGCGGGTAGATCGAGGCCGCCGAGCAGGCGCGCATCGGTGATGCTGCCGGGCATCCGCCTCATCGGCCTGTCGCTCGGAAGGGCTACGCGAAGGGCTGCGAGCCAGGCCTCGCGTACGGGGCCCGCGCCGGCACGCACGACCACGCCGCCGACCCCGTGTGGATCGGCCGCCGCGAGGCGCGCCACCAGCACCGCGTCGGCCCAGGTGGTCACGGGGCGAAAACCTCCGCCACGGCCCGGGTGACGCGGGCGGTGGACCCGGATTCGTCGAGCGGATTGCGGCGCAGGCGATGGCGCAGGGCTGCCGGAGCGATGCGGGCGAGGTGATCGACGCCGACGGTGTCGGCCGCCTCCAGGGCCGCGAGCGCCCGGGCCGTGCGCATGAGGGTGAGTTCGCCCCGCAGTCCGTCGGTCCCGAGTGCGAGGCAGAGCCGGGCGGCCGCCTCCAGGGTGGCGTCGGGCACGGTGAGCGACGGCAGGTGCGCGCGGGCGCGGGTGAGGGTCTCGCGGATCGCCGCGTCCGCCCCGGCATGGGCGGCGCAGAACGCCTCCGGA
The DNA here is from genome assembly GCF_001422775.1 of Methylobacterium sp. Leaf87. Lineage (NCBI taxonomy): Bacteria > Pseudomonadati > Pseudomonadota > Alphaproteobacteria > Hyphomicrobiales > Methylobacteriaceae > Methylobacterium > Methylobacterium sp. Leaf87. The sequence continues at coordinate 62,866 of NZ_LMMI01000056.1, forward strand.
TCGCGCTCGTAGGCGTCGCGGCGACGCACCACGTCGATGCGGGTCGGCAGGTCCGTCGGCGTCGTCACCTCGACGGCGAGGCCGAAGCGGTCGAGGAGCTGTGGGCGCAACTCGCCCTCCTCCGGGTTGCCGCTGCCCACCAGCACGAAGCGGGCGGGATGGCGGATGCTCAGGCCCTCGCGCTCCACGGTGTTGATCCCCGACGCCGCGACATCGAGGAGGAGGTCGACGAGGTGATCGTCGAGGAGATTGACCTCGTCGATGTAGAGGAAGCCCCGGTTGGCCCGCGCCAGCAACCCCGGCTCGAACGCCTTCTGCCCGTGGGCGAGCGCCCGTTCGAGGTCGAGGGCGCCCACCACCCGGTCCTCGGTGGCGCCGAGCGGCAGGTCCACCACCGGCACCGGGACGGTGTGGACCTTCAGGCCGCCGGCGTGGTCGCGGCAGAGGTGGCACAGATCGCCCGGCCGGGCGGGATCGCAGGCATAGGGGCACCCGGCTACCGCCCGCATGGGCGGCAGGAGGGCGGCGAGCCCCCGGATCGCCGTGGATTTGCCCGTGCCGCGATCGCCGAAGACGAGGACGCCGCCGACGGACGGGTCCACGGCCGCGATGAGGAGCGCCTGGCGCATCTCGTCCTGGCCGACGATGGCCGAGAACGGGAAGCTCGGGGCCGGCGCGTACGGCGCCGTGTCCGGACGCGCCGGCTTCGCCCGTCCCGCCGCCCGGATCACGCCGGTCTCCGCGTTCGGGGGTGCGACGGAGGCCGGTTCACGATGCACCGCGTGGGTCGATCCGTTGACGATCATGGGGCCGATTTCACCTTGTCTCGACGCGTCGTTCGCATCTCCCCGTGTGATGGGGAGCAGGGTCTACTCGGCTGCCGCGCGCTCGACGCCCATCCGGCCCCAGATGGTGCTGAGCGCATTCACCAGGTGGTCGATGTCGGCATCCGTGTGGAGCGGGGACGGGGTGATGCGCAGGCGCTCGGTGCCGCGCGGGACCGTGGGATAGTTGATCGGCTGGACGTAGATGCCGAACGTGTCGAGCAGGGTGTCGCTGATCGCCTTGCACAGCACGGGGTCGCAGACCATCACCGGCACGATGTGGCTGTCGTTGGGCAGGTACGGGATGCCGGCCGCGTCGAGGCGCGCGCGGACGGTGGCGACCCGCTCCTGATGCCGGGTGCGCTCCGATCCACTGGCCTTGAGGTGACGGATGCTGGCCGCCGCGCCCGCCGCCACGGCGGGCGGCAGCGAGGTGGTGAAGATGAAACCCGAGGCGAAGCTGCGGACGAAATCGCAGAGCTTCGCCGAGGCGGTGATGTAGCCGCCATGCACCGCGAACGCCTTGCCCAGCGTCCCCTCGATGACGTCGAGGCGGTGGGCGAGGCCGTCGCGCTCGGAGATGCCGCCGCCGCGTTGCCCGTAGAGGCCGACCGCGTGGACCTCGTCGAGGTAGGTGAGCGCGCCGTGGGCTTCCGCCACGTCGCAGATCTCCGCGATGGGGGCGATGTCGCCGTCCATGGAGTAGACGGACTCGAAGGCCACGAGCTTCGGGCGGGAGGGGTCGACCAGACGCAGCTTGCGGTCGAGATCCTCCGGGTCGTTGTGGCGGAAGATGTGGCGCTCGGCCCGGCTCGCCTTGATGCCCTCGATCATCGAGGCGTGATTCTCGGCGTCGGAAAACACCGCGCAGTTCGGGAGCTTGCCCGCGAGGGTGCCGAGCGCCGCCCAGTTGGAGACGTAGCCGGAGGTGAACAGGAGCGCGGCCTCCTTGCCGTGGAGGTCGGCGAGCTCCTGCTCCAGCAGCACGTGATAATGGTTGGTGCCCGAGATGTTGCGGGTGCCGCCGGCCCCGGCGCCGCAGCGGTCGAGGGCCTCGTGCATGGCATCGAGCACAACCGGGTGCTGGCCCATGCCGAGATAGTCGTTGGAGCACCACACGGTGACCGGGCGGGTGCCGCCGGGGGTGTGATGCGTGGCGTGGGGGAAGCGGCCGTTGTGCCGCTCCAGGTCCGTGAACACCCGGTAGCGGCCCTCGCGGTGGAGGCCGTCGAGTTCGGCGGCGAAGAAGTTTTCGTAGTTCATGGCCTGTCCCCTTCCCGTTCTCTGCAGTGGTCTTTGCCCGTTCTTGTGGCGAAGGTCGCGAGGCGACGCTCAGCCGACGGTTTCGTGCGCCTCCCGGCTCCGGGCCGTGAGGGGTGGCGTAGCGACCGCGCCGTAATCCGCCCCACCGCCCATGGGGGCTGCGCGCGGGGCGGCGTTCTTCCCCGGCAGGCTCCACTGCCACAGGGCGGCCGAGGGCAGCGGCAGCATGAGGAAGCCGTGCTCCAGGGTGGCGAGTGCCATGAGCGTCGTGACGACGGTGAAGCCGACGAGCTCGTGGGCGCCGATGCCCTCCCCCAGGGCGGCGGCGGCCAGCCAGAGGGTGCCGGACGCGGCCGCCGCGACGGAGAGCGGGAACAGCGGGTTCATCGCCCGGTTGCGCAGGAAGCCGGCGAGATAGGCGAGGTGGGCGGGCAGGAACTCGGCGTTGAGGTTGCGCACGCCGAGAAACATGTTGAGCCGGGCCGAGAGGTTCATGGCCGCCAGGATGAGGTAGGTCCACAGCGCGAAGCGGTTGGGGCCGCCCCAGGTCAGCCACAGGATCGCCAGGCCGCCGGCGATGATGGCGACTTCGTGCCAGAGGCTGGTGGCCAGCGCCGCCCGGAAGCGGGCGAACCCGCGTGCGCCCGGTGGGCACGCCACCGTGCGTGGCCCGGAGACGAAGCCCATGTAGTAGCTCATCTCCTGCCAGCCCCAGACGAGCAGCGCGCCGGTGAAGGCGGTGTAGGCCCCCGCTTCGGTGGTGTCCGCCGCGCTGGTGCCGATGGCCCACAGGGCTCCGGCGAGCACCAGGGTGCCGCCCGCCATGCTCCAGGGATGGGTGGAGCGCGGGCGGTGATCGAGCAGGATGATGAGCCCGGTGGAGAACCACCAGATCACCACCGCGTAGAGGGCGGGGACGGCGTAGGCGGCCATCGCCCTACCAGACCGGCTCGAGGCGGATTTCGGCCGGCATCGGATTGTCGAGGGTCGGCAGTGCGTAGAGCCGGGCGAAGTTCACCGCCGAGGCCGCGATCCAGGCGCCGTGCTTGAGCTTGCCCATCAGTCCGCCCTGCGCCTTGGCGTCGGCGATGCCGTTGGAGCAGGCGAGCAGCCGGTCGAGGGCCCGCTTGAACTTCGGGCTCTCGAGATCGAGGGTGAGCGGGAAGGTCTGCTTCGAGATTTCCGAGGTGATGCGGAACACCTTGAAATCGTAATCGGTCGGATCGACGCCGAGCGCCTTGTGGAAGGCCGGGCGGCAATGGTCACGCACATACATGGTCGCGAACACGGCGAGCAGGAAGAACTTGATCCAGTAGCGGTTCACGCCCGTGGTCAACTTCGGGTTGGCGCGCATCAGCAGGGCGAAGGCTTCGCCGTGGCGGAACTCGTCGTTGCACCACTTCTCGAACCACTTGAAGATCGGGTGGAAGCGCCGCTCGGGATGGCGCTCCAATTCGCGAAAAATGGTGATGTAGCGGGCGTAGCCGATCTTCTCGGAGAGGTAGGTGGCGTAGAAGATGAATTTTGGGCGAAAGAAAGTGTATTTCTTGGACTTGGTCAGGAAGCCCAGGTCTACGCCGATACCGAAATCCTTCAACACGTCGTTGATGAACCCGGCGTGGCGAGCCTCGTCGCGGCTCATGAAGCCGAACAGTTCGCGGATATCGGGGTTCTTGGCGCGCTTGCGCATCTCCGCGTAGAGCACGCAGCCGGAAAACTCGGCGGTGATGGACGACACGAGGAAGTCCATGAACTCCTTACGCAGGTCCGGATCGAGACCGGACATGTCGGCGTCGAAATCGGAATTGCGGGTGAAGTGGCGCTTGTTCGGGTCGTCGCGCAACTCGGCGATGAGCTTGTCCCAGTCCGCGCGCACGGGCTCGACGTCGGTGCGGTCGAGTTCCTCGAAGTCCGTGGTGTAGAAGCGCGGCGACAGGAAGGTGGTCTCGTGCGCGGCCTTGGTGCCCTCATTCATGGGCAGCTTGGGCTTCACGGTCTGGTGCTGGATCGAGACGGTCACAGGCGCCTCCTCTCGGAAAAGCTGACTTCGTAGAGTTCGGTGAGTTCGAGGTGCCCGGCGAGCTTGGTCCAGAACCGCTCCAGGCGTCCGGCCCGGATCACCGTGGCGGTGCGGCGGACCGTGAGACGCTCGCCGTAGGGGACGCTCACGGGGGAATCGTGGACGAGGACCTCGTCGCCGGGCTCGATGTCGAAGTCGGCGTCGAGGGTCACGTGGGCATGGAGGCTCTCGGGCGTCTGCTCGATCTCCACGGTACAGGGCACCTCGACGGTGCGGCGGCCGTTCAGCCAGGCGATCATCGGGGGGCTCCGGGCTCGGGCAGCAGGCGGGCGAACGCGACGAAGTTCGACGGACCGAAGGCGCCGAGATTGACCGCGCGGCCGGTGAGCTCGTCGTCGAGGGCAAGGCTGCCGTCGTCGAAATGGGTGAGGCGGAACGGTGCCTCACGGCCGAACCCGGCACGCAGGCGAGCCTGGCCGAAGCCCCTCAGGGTGGCGCGCATGAAGTTGTCCTGGCCCGGCTCCACGGTGGCGACGAGGGTGCCCTTCACCGCGTCGCGCAGGAGGATCGCCCCGTCCGCCCGGTCCTCGGCGGTCAGGCGCAGGGTACGGACGGGCTGGGCCGGGGGCATTCGCGTCAGGCCGACCCCTTCGTACCGGGCGATGCCGATGGTCCCGAGAGCGAAGGCGAGGAGAAGGCCGGCGCCGACGGGGAACCAGCTCGCTCGGCCCATGGGGGCGTTCAGAGTGCGTCCACTCACGGGATGGCTCCTTCAGCTGGCGGTGGCGAGACGGGGGCCGCGGGCGCGGGGCCGGATCACCGGGTTGGCGGCCTCCTCTTCGACCTCCCGGGCCGCCGCGAGGGCGCGGGCGAGGATGGCCGAGACATCGGCCGCGTCGGGCACCGAGCGCATCATCGGCTCGGGGGCCGTCACGTGCCACGGTCGGGCATGGGGCCAGAGGTGGAGATAGGCGATGCGGTTGCCGGGCTTCACCCGCAGGGCGAGGTCGCCGGTGCCGTCGGAGAAGTGCCGGCAGCCGGCGCCGTCCACGAGGCCGAAGGGCAGGTTCAGGGTCATGGGCAGGGCGATGCCGACCCGCATCACCACCCGGCGGTTGGTGATGGTGTAGGTGGTCGAGCGCGCCGAGAGCCAGCCGAGGAGGCCGAGGAGCGCCACGGCGCCGGTGCCGATGGCGAGCGTCGGCCCGGCGGCGATCGCGGCCTCGACGAGCCGGCCCTCCGCCGCGAGGGGGACGGCCGCCCAGAGGGCCAATCCGAAAAACCACAGGGCCACGAGGCGGATGTGCAGGGCGCGCAGTCCGATGGCGAGGCCGCCGGGGCGGCCCTGCCAGAGGATGTGTTCGCCGGCGGGCAGCGGGGCCGGCAGGCCGGGCGGCGCGTCGAAGCGGTTGGCGGGGACGCCGTGGGTCTGGCTGAGGGCTCGGGTCACAGGAAGGCCTCCTGTCGTCCGGGGGTCGCGTAGAGGGTGCCGGCACCGAAGAAGGCCATGATCCGTTCCTCCTCGTAAAGGGTCACCGAATCCGGGTCCCTGTGGGCGGGGATGTCGGCGAACTGGTGGGCCAGCAGCGCCTCGGTCTTCACGGTGCGCGAGAAGCGGCCCGTGCGGCAGAAGGTGTTGGGCATCAGCACGCGCCGACCGCCGGCACCGAGTTCCACCTCGTAGTAGCGCACCATGGATTCTCCCCGATCGACCCAGAGGTCGGAGACGGTGCCGGCGGGTTGCCGGTCGGCGCCGAACACGGTCATGCCGATGGGGTTGGGGCCGTCCTCGTGGACGACGAAATGCTCGGCCACCCGCAGGGGAACGATCCGCTTGTCGCCGTCCCAGGTGCGGTCGTGGGAATCGTCTCGGTCGGCGAACGAGCCGGGGCCGATCTGGTCGTGCAGACCGTCGGTGTCGGGCTCCAGGGGGGCGCCCGGCCAGACCTCGTGCTTGTGGCCGCGGTAGTTCCAGGTGTTGGGACCCTCGTGCGGCGGAGCGGTCTTCACCTCGCCGTTGGAGAGGTGGAAGAATTTCGGCGTCGGGATCAGGATGGGGTCCGGGGTGGCGCGCCGGCCCGGCAGCCCCTCGGCCTCCAGGGGGTAGCCCTCGCGCCGATCCTCGCGGCGCAGGTAGAAGATCAGGCCGGCGAAGAAGATCCAGAACGCGTAGAGGACCACCTGCGCGACGTCGACATAGCCCGTGATTTCACCTCTGCCCATGACGTGTCTCCCGGTTCTCAAGCTGACGGGTTGGGTAGGGCGACGGGCGAGGCGGAACGCCCCGCGCGGCGCCGGGCGGCGGGGTCGCGCACCAGGGGGCCGATGGCGACGAGGGTCGCGAACAGCAGCGCGATCTCGAGGTGGTAGACCATGAGATAGCCGGTGGAGGGCTGGTTCATCCCCTCCCCCAGGGCGCCGGAGGTGGCGAGGTACGAACCGAGATCGCGCAGGATGCCGCTCGCCGCAATGGCGACACCGGCGGCACTCGCCTGCACGGCGCCCCAGGCGCCGAGCGCCAGCCCCGTCTCCTCCGGGCCCGCCTTGGCCATGGAGGCCGTGAGGGTGCCGTGGGCGAACAGGCCGCCGCCGAGGCCGATGAGGGTGACGCCCAGCGCGAAGAGGGGAATGGAGTTCAGGGGAGCGGCGAAGATCACGGCGGAGAAGGCGAGGATGCCGACACCGGAGCCCGCCGCCGCCACCCGGAACGCGTCGCCGCCCCGGCCGAGCCAGCGTGCGGCCAGCAGCAGGCCGAGGCCGCCGCCGGCCGCCAGCATCGCGGTGAGCGCCGTGGTCGCCGCCACCGGCAGGTGGAGGATCTGCCCGCCATAGGGCTCCAGCAGGATGTCCTGCATGGAGAAGGCGGCGGTGCCGAGCCCCGTGGCGACGAGGCGCCGGCGGGCGAGGCCGTTGTTGGCGTAGGCCGCCCAGGATTGCGAGAAGGTCTGGCGCGGCGCGCGCTTGTCGGTGCGCGACGGATCGCGCGCCTCCTGCTTCCACAGGGCGATGCCATTGAGCACGATGGTGACCACGGCCGCGCCCTGGATCACCTTGATGAGGCGGAGCGCCGAGAAATCGGCGAGCAGCAGGCCGAACACCACGGCGCTGACCAGCATGCCGAGGAGGAGCATCACGCAGAGCAGCGCCACCACCTTCGGGCGGACATGGGCGGGCGCGAGGTCGGTGGCCAGCGCCAGGCCCACGGTCTGGGTGGTGTGGAGGCCTGCGCCGACGAGGACGAAAGCCAGGGCGGCCGCCACATGGCCCGGCCAGGTCGGCCCGGTGGTGTCGCCCGACAGGATGAGGAGGGCGAACGGCATGATGGCGAGCCCGCCGAACTGCAGCAGGGTGCCGAACCAGATGTAGGGCACCCGACGCCAGCCGAGCACCGAGCGGTGAGTGTCGGAGCGGAAGCCCACCAGCGCCCGGAACGGGGCGAAGACCAGGGGCAGCGACAGCATCACGGCGACGATCCAGGCCGGCACTTCGAGCTCGACGATCATCACCCGGTTGAGGGTGCCGATGAGGAGCACGGCGGCCATGCCGACGGTGACCTGGAACAGGGCCAGACGCAGCAGGCGCCCCATGGGCAGCTCGACGGTGGCCGCATCCGCGAACGGCAGGATGCCGGGTCCGAGCTTCATGAAGCCCCGGGCCATGGTCTCGCCGAGGCGGGTCATGGCGTCCCCCTCCCCGGCGACGTGCGGGTCAGCTCGAAGGCCTGCGACAGGTAGAAGCCGCTGTTGACCCGGTGCGTCCGGGCGAGCCCGAATCCGGAGAGCACCGGTTCTGCGGCGACCCGGCGGCGCAGGGTCCTCTCCGCCACCGGCACGATGGCGGGCGCCCGGTCGGCGCGGGGAAAGGCGCGGCCGGCCCAGTGCATGAGGGTGAGCAGCGGCGTGCGCGGGGCCACGGTGAACACCACGGAGCCGTCGGTGCGCAGGGACAGTTCGGCGAGCGCCCGGACGATGTCGGGGGTGGCGTAGTGGATCAGGGAATCCATCGCCACGACGTGGTCGAAGCGGCCGAGCCAGGGATCGAGCATATCGCCGACGCGAAAGTCGATGCGGGCGGCTTCGGGGACTTCGGCGAGGCGCTCGCGGGCGAGGCCGACGAGGGTCGGCGAGACGTCGATGGCCACCACCTCGGCGCCGCGGCGCGCCGCCTCGATGCTGAGCGCTCCGGTGCCGCAGCCGGCGTCGAGGACGCGCCGGCCGGTGAGGTCTTCCGGCAGCCAGGACAGGAGGTTCGCCCGCATGGCGTCGCGCCCGGCCCGCACGGTGGCGCGGATCTTCGACACCGGCGCGTCGGAGGTGAGGCGCGCCCAGGCGTCGACGGCGGTGCGGTCGAAGTAGGTGGTGAGCTGCGAGCGGCGGGTCGCGTAGCTGGTCATGGCGCGCCCTCCCCTCAATCGAAGCCGAGGAACTCGAACAGGTCGCGGTCCTTCATCGGGAGCGCGGCCAGGGACTTGCCGCCGGCCCAAAGATGGGCGGCCAGCCGCATGTACTCGTCGGTGACGGCGATGAGCTCGGGCGTCGGCTCCATCTCGAACAGGGTCGATTTCTTGAGGCGCGAGCGGCGCACCACGTCGAGGTCGGGGAAGTGCGCGATGCGCTCCAGGCCGACGGCGGCGTTGAAGCGGTCGATCTCGTCGGTCTTGGCCGAGCGGTTTGCGATGACGCCGCCGAGGCGGACGTTGTAATTCTTCGACTTCGCGTGAATCGCCGCGACGATGCGGTTCATGGCGAAGATCGAATCGAAGTCGTTGGCGGTGACGATGAGCGCCTGGTCGGCGTGCTGGAGCGGCGAGGCGAAGCCGCCGCAGACCACGTCGCCGAGCACATCGAAGATCACCACATCGGTGTCTTCCAGAAGATGATGCTCCTTGAGGAGCTTGACCGTCTGGCCGACGACGTAGCCGCCGCAGCCCGTACCGGCGGGCGGGCCGCCGGCCTCGACGCACATGACGCCGTTGTAGCCTTCCGCCACGAAGTCCTCGATGCGCAGTTCCTCGGAGTGGAACTGCACCGCCTCCAGGGCATCGATCACGGTGGGTGCCAACCGCTTCGTCAGCGTGAAGGTCGAGTCGTGCTTCGGGTCGCAGCCGATCTGGAGGACGCGCTTGCCGAGCTTCGAGAACGCCACCGAGAGGTTCGACGAGGTGGTGGACTTGCCGATGCCGCCCTTGCCGTAGACGGCGAACACCTTGGCGGTGCCGATCTTGAGGTTCGGGTCGAGTTCGACCTGAACGCTTCCTTCAGACTGCCGCGACGCGACCGGGTTCCGGATGGCGATGTTCATGCTGCGACCCCTGCGGTGATGCCTTCGAGACGGTCTTCGAGCTCGTCGCCGGCCTCGCGCAAGGCGTCGAGCATGGCGGCGTCGGGCTGCCAGAAACCGCGTTCGTGTGCCTCGATCAGGCGGTTGGCGACCTTGGCCGACGCCGTCGGATTGAGGGCCGCCATGCGTTCGCGCATGGCCGGATCGAGGACGAAGGTGGCGGTGATCTCGCGGTAGACCCACGGATCGACCTGCGCGGTGGTGGCCGACCAGCCCATGGTGTTGGTGACGTGGGTCTCGATCTGGCGCACGCCCTCGTAGCCGTGGGCGAGCATGCCCTCGTACCATTTCGGGTTGAGGATGCGGGTGCGGGTCTCGATGGCGACCTGCTCGTTGAGGGAGCGGACGCAGCCCTCGCCCCGGGTCTGGTCGCCGATATAGACCGGTGCCTCGACCCCGCCTTTCGCCCGCTTCACCGCCCGGCTGATGCCGCCGAGCGTATCGAAGTAATGGTCCACGGTGGTGACGCCGAGTTCCACGGAATCGAGGTTCTGGTAGGCGAGATCGACGTCGGCGAGCACGCTCTTCAGGAGCGCGGAATGCTGCACCGGGCGCCCGTCGCGGCCATAGGCGAAGCCCTTGCGCCGGGAGTAGGTCTCGGCGAGTTCGTCTTCCGCGTCCCAGCGGCCGTTCTCGACGAGGTGGTTGACGTTGGAGCCGTAGGCGCCCTCGGCGTTGCCGAAGACCCGGAGTGCGGCCGTCTCGAAGTCGCCGCCGTGGACGCGCTGGTATTCGAGGGTGTGGAGGCGGACGAAGTTCCGCTCCACCGGCTCGTCGGCCGAGGCCGCGAGCAGGCAGGCCTCGGCCAGCAACTTGATCTGCAGGGGCAGCAGGTCGCGAAAGATGCCCGAGAGGGTGACCACCACGTCGATGCGCGGTCGGCCGAGCTCTTCGAGGGGGATGAGTTCGGCGCCGGCGAGCCGGCCGTAGCCGTCGAAGCGGGGCCGGGTGCCGAGCAGCGCCAGGACCTGGGCGATGGGGCCGCCCTCGTTCTTGAGGTTGTCCGTGCCCCACAGCACGATGGCGATGGAGCGCGGCAGGGGCAGGCCGTCGGCGCGGTGGCGGTCGAGGAGGCGCTTGGCTTGGGCGGCGCCGTCCTGGACCGCGAAGGCGCTGGGGATGCGGAAAGGATCGAAGCCGTGGAGGTTGCGCCCCGTCGGCAGGATCGCCGGGGTACGCAGGAGGTCGCCGCCGGGGGCGGGGCGGATGAAGCGGGCATCGAGCGCCCGCAGGAGGGCGGGGATCTCGTGGTCCTGCCCGAGCAGCGCGTCGGTGGCCCCGAGCTCGCGCAGGATCGCGAGATCGGCGGCCCTCGGCACCGGGCCGCCGGCCTTGAGGGCGGCCTCTGGGCTCGCCCCCGCCACCAGGGCGGCGACGCTGGCGCGCTCCAGCCGGACCCCGTGGATGGAATCCGCCATGGCGATGAGCATGTCGACCCGCGCTTCCGTCGAGAGCGGCGCGCCGACCACGTGGAGGCCGTGGGGGATCAGGGTGTATTCGAGGTCCAGCACCGCGCGGCCGATGCGGGCGATCTCGGCCCCGGAGTCGGTCCAGGCCGGTTCGGCCGGGGAGAGTTCCACCAGGGCGGCCTGCGCCTGGATCAGGGTGGCGAGGTCGCCGCGCTCACGGTTTGATTCCGGATCCAGGCCGCGCCAGCGCTCGATGGAGCCCTTGAGGTCGACGAGGCCGCGATAGAGCCCCGCATGGGCGATGGGCGGAGTGAGGTAGCTGACCAGGGTCGCGGCCGAGCGGCGCTTGGCGAGTGCTCCCTCGGAGGGGTTGTTGGCGGCGTAGAGGTAGATGTTGGGCACGTCGCCGATGAGGCGGTCGGGCCAGTCGGCGGCCGAGAGGCCGGTCTGGCGGCCGGGCATGAATTCGAGCGCGCCGTGGGTGCCGAAATGGATCAGGGCGTGGGCTTTGAAGTCCTCGCGCAGCCAGCGGTAGAAGGCGCAGAACGCGTGGGTCGGCGCGAACCCCTTCTCGAACAGGAGCCGCATCGGATCGCCCTCGTAGCCGAAGGCGGGCTGGATGCCGACGAAGACGTTGCCGAACTGGGCGCCGAGCACGAAGATCGAGGCGCCGTCCGATTGCTGCCGGCCCGGAGCCGGCCCCCACTGTGCCTCGATCTCGGCGAGGTGGCGCTCGCGCCGCACATGGGTGTCGGTGGGGATGCGGGTGTGGACATTGGCGGTGGCCCCGAACCGGGCCGCGTTGCCCGTGACCACGGCTTCGCGGAGCGCCGCGACGCCGCCCGGCACCGCGACGTCGTAGCCCGCCGCCTTCATGGCCACGAGGGTGTGGTGAAGGGATTCGAACACCGACAGGTAGGCGGCGGTGCCGGTGTTGCCGGCGTTGGGCGGAAAATTGAACAGCACGAGGCCGATCTTGCGTTCCGCCCGCTCGGAGCGGCGCAGGCGCACGAGGCGTTCGACGCGGGCGGCGAGCATCCCGGCGCGCTCGACGCAGGAATGCATGTCCCGGTCGTCCTCGCCCACGGGGAAGACGCAGGCGACGTGGCAGCCCTGGCAGGGCGCGCCCGATTTGTCGGACCGGCCGCCGAACACCATCGGTCCGGTGGCGCCGTCGAGTTCGGGGATCGCCACCATGATGGTGGATTCCACCGGCAGCAGCCCGCGGTCGGAGGCGCCCCATTGCTCCAGGGTCTGCAATTCGGCCGGATGGGCGGCGATGTAGGGCACGTCGAGGCGGGCCAGGATGTCCTGGGCGGCGGCCGCGTCGTTGTAGGCCGGGCCGCCGACGAGGGAGAAGCCGGTGAGCGAGACAAGGGCGTCGATGGCCGGCACGCCATCCTTCAGGAAGTAGCGCTCGATGGCCGGGCGCGCGTCGAGGCCGCTGGCGAAGGCGGGGATCACCGCGAGGCCGCGTGCCTCCAGGGCGGCGATGACTCCGTCGTAATGGGCGGCGTTGTCCGCCAGCATGTACGAGCGCAGGCCGAGCACGCCGACGGTGCCGCGGTTCCCCCGACCCTGGTGACCCGGCAGCGCGCCGGCATCCTCGCCCATCCGGCCGGGCAGGCGCGGATGGTAGACGCCGACCTCGGGGTACTCGACGGGCGGGCTGGCCTTGAGGGTGCCGCGATAGATCCGGCGCGGACCGTCGGCGTAGCGGTCCACCAGGGCGCGGATCATGTTGAGGACGTTCTCGTCCGAGCCCGCGAGCCAGTATTGCAGGGTGAGGAAGTAGGCCCGCACGTCCTGGGCGGTGCCGGGGATGAAGCGCAGGATCTTGGGCAGGCGCTTGAGCATCTTCATCTGCTCGGCGCCCGAACTGGCGGCACGCGTCTTCGGCGAGCCGCGCAGGCGCTTCAGCAGCGCCATCGGCCCGGTCTGGCTGCCGTCCATGCTGAAGGCGCCGATGCGGGTGAGCCGGGTGGCCGGTGTCGCGCTCATCATGCAGACGAGGGCGTCGCAGCCAGCGCGCCGGGCCGCGAGATCGGCCAGGACCGGCTGGAAATGGTCCTCCATGAACAGCATCGCGCAGAGCAGGATGTCGGCCGTGGCGATGTCGGCCCGGCAGCGCGCGAGCTTCTCGGGGTCGGTGCTGAACTCGGTGGCCGCGTGCAGGACGATGGAGAGGCCCGGGGCCTCGCGGCGCAGGATCCTGCCCGCCCGCTCGACGGAACTGGCGAGATGCGTGTCCATCGTCACGATGACGACACGCATGGGAATGGCCTCAGCGGCCGAAATGCGCTTTTGCATCGTACAACGTCTCGACGGTGATGCGGGACAGGGCGCGCTCGCGGGCGAACCGCTCGGTGTTGGCGCGGGCCTTGCCGCGCACGAAGAACGGGATCTTCTTCAGTTCCTTCTCGGCCGAAGCCTCCCAGGCGGCCGGTGCGTCGTCGGGAGCCGAGGTCTGCGGTGGCGTGTCGATCACCGGGGCGGCGGGCTCCGGTGCCTCGGGCACGGAGGGGGCCGTTCCGTGTCGTGTGAGATGCGAGGGCGCGGCGCCGTCGTGGAACTCGGCATCCTCGCGGAACATGCCGAGGAGGTGCTCCTCCAGCCCCATCATCAGGGGGTGGACGAGGGTGTCGAACAGGACGTTGGCGCCCTCGAACCCCATCTGCGGCGAGTGCCGGGCGGGAAAGTCCTGTACGTGGATCGGGGCCGAGATCACCGCGCAGGGCACGCCCAAGCGCTTGGCGATATGGCGCTCCATCTGGGTGCCCAGGACCAATTCGGCCTGGGCGGCCTGAATCGCCGCCTCGACGTCGAGGTAGTCATCGGTGATCGTCGCCTCGATGCCGTGGAGTGCGGCTTCCGCCCGCACCTCCCGGGCGAATTCGCGGGTGTAGGTGCCGAGTCCCACGACCTTGAAGCCGAGTTCCGCCGCCGCGACCCGCGCGATGGCCAGCGCGTGGGTGGCATCGCCGAAGATGAAGACCCGCTTGCCGGTGAGGTAGGTCGAATCGACGGAGCGCGAGTACCACGGCAGGCGCGAGGGGGCGCCGGCAAGGACAGGGGCCGGATCGACGTTCGCCAGCGCCGCCACCTCCTCGACGAATCGGATCGTGGCCCCGACCCCGATGGGCACGGTCTCGACCAGGGGCTGGCCGAAGGTCTTCTGGAGGTGCTGGGCCGCCGCGCGGGCGATCTCGGGATAGAGCACCACGTTGAAGTCCGCCGCCGACAGGCGTCCGAGATCGGCCGGGCTGGCGCCCCGCGGGGCGACGACGTTCACGTCGATGCCGAGGGCGCCCAGGAGCTTCTCGATCTCGACGAGGTCGTCGCGATGGCGGAAGCCGAGCGCCGTCGGACCCAGGATATTGCAGAGCGGGCGCCGGCCCGCGCGCGGTGCGGGCTCGGCCTTGGGGCCGGCGAGCGCCCGCACCAGCCGATAGAAGGTCTCGGAGGCGCCCCAGTTCTCCTTCTTCTGGTAGGCCGGCAGCTCGAGGGGGATCACCGGGATCGGCAGGTCGAGGGCACGGGCAAGGCCGCCCGGATCGTCCTGGATCAGTTCGGCCGTGCACGAGGCGCCGACGATCATCGCCTCGGGCTGGAACCGGGCATAGGCCTCCGACACGGCGTTCTGGAAGATCGCGGCGGTGTCGGCGCCCAGGTCGCGCGCCTGGAAGGTGGTGTAGGTCACCGGCGGGCGGGCGTCGCGCCGCTCGATCATGGTGAACAGAAGGTCGGCGTAGGTGTCGCCCTGGGGGGCGTGCAGCACGTAGTGCAGGCCCCGCATGGCGGTGGCGACCCGCATGGCGCCGATATGGGGCGGTCCCTCGTAGGTCCAGAGCGTCAGCTGCATGGTCCTAGACCTCCAGCCGGGTGCGGCGAACGAGGGGGCGGGCGAACAGCTCGGCGAGATCACCGGCCTGGTCGTAGCCCTGGATCGGGGTGAACAGCAGCTCGATGGACCACTTGGTGGCGAGCCCCTCGGCCTCCAGCGGGTTGGCGAGGCCGAGGCCGCACACGGTGAGGTCCGGCCGGGCCGCGCGACAGCGGTCCATCTGCGCGTCGAGGCTCTGGCCCTCCACGACCTCGGTGCCCGCCGGCAACAGGGCGAGTTCCGGGGCCATGTGGCCGCGATGCAGGTAGGGCGTCCCGACCTCGATGAGCGTGGCGCCCATTTCCCGCGACAGGAAGCGGGCGAGCGGTAGCTCGAGCTGGGAATCGGGGAAGAAGAACACCCGGCGGCCCCCGAGCAGCGCTCGATAGGGCCCGAGCGCCCGCTCGGCCCGGCGCAGGCCCGGCGCCGTGGCTTCGGCGAAGCGCCGGGGATCGACTCCGAACGCGTCGGCCGCGGCCCGCAGCCATGCGGTGGTGCCCTCGGCCCCGAGGGGGAACGGGGCGGGCAGCCGGGTCGCGCCGCGCGCTTCGAGCGCCCGTGCGGTGTCGGCAAGGAAGGGCTGGGCCAGCAGGATGCGGGTGTTCGGCCCAACGGCCGGCATCGCGCCCGCCCGCCGCGCGGGCAGGAAGTCGACGTGCTCCAGGCCCATCTCGGCGAACAGGCGAGCGAACTGGTCCTCCACCACATCCGCGAGGGCGCCGACGACGAGGAGCGAGGGGACGGCCTCGGCCTCCGTGCGCGGCAGTTCGGGGACGAGGGCTGCGAGGCACGCATCCTCGCCCTGCGTGAACGTCGTCTCGATGCCGCTGCCGGAATAGCTCAGCACCCGCACGTCCGGACTGAGGCTCTGCGACAGGCGCTGGGCGGCGCGGGGCAGATCGAGCTTGATCACCTCGGAGGGGCACGAGCCCACGAGGAACAGGAGCCGGATGTCCGGCCGGCGCTCGATGAGGCGGCGGGTGACCCGGTCGAGCTCCTCGTTCATGTCGGCGAGGCCGGCGAGATCGCGCTCGTCGATGATGGCGGTGGCGAAGCGCGGCTCGGCGAAGATCATGACGCCTGCGGCCGACTGGATGAGGTGGGCGCAGGTCCGCGAGCCGACCACGAGGAAGAACGCGTCCTGGATCTTGCGGTGCAGCCAGACGATGCCCGTGAGCCCGCAGAACACCGCGCGCTGCCCGCGTTCCTGGCGGATGGTGACGCCGCAGCCCGCATCGGCCGTGGGGATCGGAGCGTGGGCGTTCATCGGGCGCCCTCCGCGGCGAGGCGGGAGGCGGGTCCGGCATCGAGACGCGCGGCCCGCAGCTTCAGGAGGAACTGCGTCGCGTTGATCGCGTAGGAGCCATAGGCGGCAAGCGCCAGGAGCATCAGGCCGTTGGTCTCGATCCAGCCCGTCGCCAGGGCCACGAGGTAGGCGCTGTGCAGGGCCAGCACCAGCATGCTGACCATGTCTTCCCAGTAGAAGGCCGGGGCGAACAGGTAGCGTCCGAAGACGACTTTCTCCCAGATCGAGCCCGTGACCATGATCGCGTAGAGGAGCCCCGTCTTGGCGACGATCGAGACATTGGCCGCAAAAGCCCCCTCGCCCGTGGCCAGGGTGCGCAGGACGAGGGCGAGGCTGACCAGGAACACGAGAAATTGAAGCGGGGCCAGAATGCCTTGGACAAGGGTCCAGGCCGTGGCGTCGCGGCGCGCCCTTTGCTGCACGTCGTAGAGAGGCTGTCTGTGCCGGCCCTCTCTCTGGCTCATCGCCCGCGCCCCTGTTTCACCCGTCCGACCCCTCACAGGGGGGTCGCTGAGGGGAGGTTAGGAACGGCCAGGACGAGTGTCAAGCTGGCTTTACGTCAATGGAGATTTACTGAATGAATGCAGAATAGTTACAGCTTTGGGATTGTCAAAATGGTTCCGAAGCGTATCGTCGCGGCCTGCACCGACACGGCCACGGTCGCTGTCGAGGGTTTGAGAAGCCCCCGAAAAGACGTGCTTGAGGACGCGGAAGCTCGACGATCAAGATCGTAGCGAAGCAAGAATGCCGTCAGCGACATTGGGAGATTCCAATGGATGAGATGAGGCAGTCCGTTGAGGGCTTCGCTTACGAGGGATCTGGCGGCGACATGCCGGATCTCTGTCGATCGAGCCTCGAGTCCAGGCTCAGCCGCGTCGCCCAAGGGGGACACTGGGGCGATGAGCTCGCGCGCCTCGTCGAAGCGGAGATCATTCCCCGCCTGATGATCGTTCACCGGCCAGAGCCGCGCGGTGAAGTATGTAGTATATTGCCTAGCGCTGAGCAGATCGAGACCTTCAGCACGCTCATGCTCGCACCCGCGGGCGACGCCGTGGAGGCTCGGATCGCAGCGCTGATCGAAGAGGGGCTCACGCCCGAAAGCCTACTCCTCGACCTCCTGGCG
The DNA here is from genome assembly GCF_001422775.1 of Methylobacterium sp. Leaf87. Classification (NCBI taxonomy): domain Bacteria; kingdom Pseudomonadati; phylum Pseudomonadota; class Alphaproteobacteria; order Hyphomicrobiales; family Methylobacteriaceae; genus Methylobacterium; species Methylobacterium sp. Leaf87. Next base: position 80,034 of record NZ_LMMI01000056.1, read on the forward strand.
CCGACCGCACGCCACCTCGGCGTCCTCTGGGAAGAGGACCTGTGCGATTTCGCCGAAGTGACCGTGGCCATGGGCCGGCTGCAGCGGATCATGCACGAAGTCACCCGGCGCTTCGGCGGCGAGACCCCGCAGCATCGGCACGGGCGCAGCATCCTTCTGTTGCCGTGCCCGGGCGAGATGCACAGCTTCGGTCTCGCCGTGGTCGAGCAGTTCTTCCGCGATGCCGGCTGGGACGTCACCAGCACCGCGCGCGATCCTGAGGGCGACCCCTTCGCGCGGGTGCGGACCACATGGTTCGATGTCATCGGCCTGTCCCTGGCCTGCGAGGCGCTGCTGCCGAGTCTGAACGACGCCGTCGCCGGCCTGCGGCGGAATTCGCAGAATCGTGGGGTTCGTGTCATGGTCGGTGGACCGGTCTTCACGGCCGCTCCGGATTCCTGCAAATGCGTTGGTGCGGATGCAACCGCAGGTGACGCTCGCCAAGCGATCAGCATCGCCGAAAGCTTGCTTGATCTTCCGGCCAGACCCTGCTGAAAGACCCGCCCGACCACATTACCACGTGGTGCACCTTGAATAGCCTGGCGCTTCCAGCCGCGAGCGACGCGTTCGCGGCGCTTCACAAAACCCTCGGCCCCCTCGACGCTCAAGCCGCCGGGCTCCTCGTCGCGGCCGCGACGGATCTGTCCCTCGTCGTCGACGGTGAAGGCGTGATCTGCGACGCGGCCTTCGGCAGTAGCGATCTCGTGGGCGAGGGCTGCGAGACCTGGCTCGGCCAGCGCTGGGCCGATACCGTCACCATCGAGAGTCGGCCCAAGATCGCCGCCTTGCTGAAGGATGCGCAACCGGGTTCCGTGACCCGCTGGCGGCAGGTCAATCACATGTCGGCCAAGGGCATCGATCTGCCCGTGCGCTACGCCGCCATGCGCCTGAAGAGCGACGGCCCGGTCATCGTCATCGGGCGGAACCTGCGGGCGATGGCCTCGCTCCAGCGCACCCTGGCCGAGACCCAGCAGGCCCTCGAACGCGACTACCTGCGCATGCGCGGAGCCGAGACGCGCTACCGACTGCTGTTCCAGCTCGGTGCCGAGCCGGTTCTGGTGGTCGACGCGTCGACCCGTCGGGTCACCGAGGTCAATCCGGCCGCCGCACGCCTGCTCGGCAAGGCCGACAAGCGCATCGTCGGCCACGATGCCGTGGACTTGTTCGACGCGACCAGCACCCGCGACCTCGAATCGCTGTTCGCCGGCCTGCGGGTCACGGGCCAGGCGGGCGATCTCGATGCCCGTCTGGGCAATGCGCGCGGCGCCGTGCGGCTCTCCGCTTCCCTGTTCCGGCAGGAGAGTGCGACGAGCGTCCTCCTGCGTCTCACGCCCGACGCGAATCATGCCTCCGAGGCCGGACTGAGCCGCTCCAGCGCCGGCACCCTCGACGTTCTCCACAACCTGCCCGAGGGGTTCGTGGTCACGGATCCGGCGCGGCGGATCCTCGCGGCCAATCCGGCATTCCTCGATCTGGCGCAGCTCGCCACGGAGGAGCAGGTGCGGGGCGAGCCCCTCGACCGCTGGCTCGGGCGCGAGGAGACCGAGGCCGCCGCCCTGTTCGCGACGCTGGTCCAACACGGTTCCGTCCGGCACTATGCGACGAGCTTTCGCGGCGAGTACGGGGCCGTGGAGGATGTCGAGGTGGCCGCCGTCTCGGTCCCGGGTGGTGCGCAGCCCTGCCTCGGTTTCACCATTCGCAGCGCCCCGCGACGCACGACGCCGGTGGCGTCCGGTGGCCGCGAACTGCCGCGCTCCGTCGAGCAGATGACCGAACTCGTCGGGCGGGTCTCGATGAAGAACCTCGTGCGGGAATCCACCGATCTCATCGAGCGTCTGTGCATCGAAGCGGCCCTGCGCATCACACGCGACAATCGCGCCTCCGCGGCGGAGATGCTCGGCCTCAGCCGGCAGGGTCTCTACGCCAAGCTGCGCCGCTACGGGATCGGGGACCTCGACGGACCGGATACCACCGACGAGGCGTGAGCGCTCCGGCACCGGAATCGTGATGCGGAGTGTGTAAATCAAACTTGACACCGATCGGTGTCGGTCACTAGCGTTCCCGGGTGGTGTCGGCCTCGGCCGAAGTGCCGATGGCGCCAGGGAGGCCGGTGGATGGCACCGTTCGCATTCAGTTGGTGGCAGATCGTTCGCCTGGGCTTGGTCCAGACTGCGCTCGGTTCGGTGGTCGTCCTGATGACCTCGACCATCAACCGCGTGATGGTGGTGGAACTCGCCCTGCCGGCCATCGTCCCCGGCGGCCTCGTCGCCCTCCACTACGCCGTCCAGATTCTCCGGCCGCGCTGGGGCTACGGTTCCGATGTGCACGGCCGTCGTACCCCATGGATCGTCGGCGGCATGGCCGCCCTGGCACTCGGCGGATTCGGCGCCGCCGTGGCCACGGCCCTCGCCGAGACGCATCAGACGGCCGGTCTCGCCCTCGCGGTGCTGTCCTTCCTCACCGTCGGCATGGGGGCGGGCGCGGCCGGCACCTCGCTTCTCGTTCTCCTCGCCACCGGGGTCGAGGACCGGCGCCGGGGGGCGGCCGCCACCGTCGTCTGGGTGATGATGATCGCGGGCTTCGCCATCACCGCACCGCTCGCCGGCCATTTCCTCGATCCGTTCTCCGGTGCGCGCCTCGTCGCCGTTTCCGGCACGGTTTCGGCCATCGCCTTCAGCGTCGCGGCCCTGGCCGTGCGCGGTGTCGAGCCCGTCGTGGCGGCCCGCGACACGCGGGACGCCACGACGAAGAAGCCGTTCCGGGCGGTGCTCGCCCAGGTGTGGGCCGAGCCGGCCTCGCGGCGCTTCACGGTGTTCATCTTCGTGGCCATGCTCGCCTACAGCGCGCAGGAACTCATCCTCGAACCCTTCGCCGGCCACGTATTCGCGATGACGCCTGGGGGGACCACCAAACTCGCGGGGCTCCAGCACGGCGGCGTGCTCGCCGGCATGCTTCTGGTGGCCGGGCTCACCATGGGGATCGGCGGCCCCGTCCTCGGCTCCCTCAAGGTGTGGACGACGCTCGGGTGCGTCGGCTCGGCGGCGGCGCTCCTCGCCATCGCGGGCGGCGGTCTCGTCGGCCCGGACTTCCCGCTGCGCACCGCCGTGTTCGCCCTCGGGCTCGCCAACGGCGTCTTCGCGGTGGCCGCCATCGGGTCGATGATGGGGCTCGCCGGAGCCGGCGGCGAGGCCGAGCGCGGCACCCGGATGGGCGTGTGGGGCGCCGCGCAAGGCGTCGCCTTCGGTGCCGGTGGCTTTCTCGGCACCGTGGCGGTGGACGCAGCCCGCCTCGTCCTGCCGCCGGTTCAGGCCTATGCCGGCGTGTTCGCGGCCGAGGCCGCACTGTTCCTCGTCGGCGCAGCCCTCGCCCTACGCGTCGCCCACACCCCGGCCGCGCGCCGCGCGCCCCGCTCCGATCACGCCCCCTTCGCGCCGAGCCTGTCCACGAGGTGACGTCCATGTTCAGCATGTCCGAGCCGGAAACCTTCGACGTGGTGGTGGTGGGCGGCGGTCCCGCCGGGGCCACGGCCGCCACCGATCTCGCCCGGGCGGGACGGCGGGTCCTCCTTCTCGACAAGCCGGGCCGGATCAAGCCGTGCGGCGGCGCGATCCCGCCGCGCCTGATCCGCGACTTCGCGATCCCCGACGATCTGCTGGTGGCCAAGGTCCGCTCCGCCCGGATGATCTCGCCGAAGGACCAGCGGGTGGACATGCCGATCGGCGACGGCTTCGTCGGCATGGTCGATCGCGAGCATTTCGATCCCTGGCTGCGCAATCGCGCCGTCCTCGCCGGGGCGGACCTGCGCGCGGCAACGTTCGACCGGATCGACCGCGATGCCGAAGGGCTGGCGACGGTCCATTACCGGCAAGGCAACGCGCCGCGCCGGGTGCGAGCCCGCCTCGTGATCGGGGCGGACGGGGCGAGTTCCACGGTGGGGCGGGCCGAGATCCCCGGTCACGCCGCCATGAAACAGGTCTTCGCCTATCACGAGATCGTCCGCCTGCCGCCCGAGGGCGGCGACGTCGAGGCGACGCGCTGCGACGTCTATTATCAGGGGAAGCTCTCGCCCGACTTCTACGCCTGGGTCTTTCCCCACGGCGATACCATCAGCATCGGTACGGGCAGCGCCCGCAAGGGGTTCTCCCTGCGCGGCGCCATCCGCGAATTGCGGGCATCCACGGGTCTCGATGCCGGGCAGACCGTGCGCCGCGAGGGAGCCCCGCTGCCCCTCAAGCCCCTGCGCAAATGGGACAATGGTCGCGACGTGCTGCTGACGGGGGATGCCGCGGGCATCGTCGCCCCGGCCTCGGGCGAGGGCATCTACTACGCGATGCTCGGCGGGCGGCTGGCGGCGGAGGCCGCCGAGCGTTTCCTCGTCACCGGCAAGGCCTCGGCCCTGGCCCTGGCCCGTAAGCGGTTCATGCGCCTGCATGGCCGCATCTTCTTCATCCTGCGCATCATGCAGGGCGTCTGGTATCGCAACGATTCCCTGCGCGAGCGCTTCGTCGCCATCTGCCGCGACAAGGACGTCCAGCAGCTGACCTGGGATTCCTACATGAACAAGGAGCTGGTCCGCGCCAAGCCCGTCGCCCACGTGCGGATCTTCTTCAAGGACCTCGCCCATCTGTTCCGGTGGGTTTCACCGTGATGGAATCCGGCCAGTGGAACTGGACGCCGATCGCCGTGGCGGCGGGCATCGCCCTCGTGGTCGCGGTGGCCGGCGGCGTGCTCACCACCATCGGTCCCTGGTACCAAAGCCTGCGCCGCCCGGACTGGAAACCGCCGGATTGGGCGTTCGGGCCGATCTGGACCACGATCTTCACCCTCGCGGCGATCTCGGCCGTCCTGGCCTGGAACGCCGATGCGAGCCCGGAGCGGCGCAGCGCGCTCCTGGTCGCCTACGCGGTCAATGCCGTCCTGAACATCGCCTGGAGCGCGATCTTCTTCCGGATGCGCCGGCCCGACTGGGCGCTCGCCGAGGTGGTGCTGCTGTGGCTGTCGATCCTCGCCCTGATCCTCGTGACATTGCGGGTCTCCACCCTCGGGGCTGTGCTCCTCCTGCCCTACCTCGCCTGGGTCGGCATCGCGGCCGTGCTCAACCGCGCCATCGTGCGCCTCAACGGCCCGTTCGGGGCGGCGTGAGGCGATGGCTTGGCTGTTCGCTTCCGGGCACGTCGTCGACGCCATCCTCGTCCTCGTCGCCTGCGAAGCCCTCGTCCTCGTGGCATGGGGGCGCCGGCTCGCCCTGCGCCCCCTCCTGTTCAACCTCGCCTCGGGCGCGGCCCTGATGCTCGCCGTCCGGACGGCGCTGACGGGCGGCCCGTGGTGGACGACTGCCGCGTGCTTGTTCCTCTCGTTCCTGGCGCACGCGACGGAGCTCGGACTGCGTCTGCGAACTGCCACCAAAGCGTGCGCCGCCTGCGGCAACGCACCCGGATCGGCTGGCGGAACAATGCCGAAAACCGTCGCGTTCCCGAGCCATGAGTTAATATAGTTCCAGTTTTTCGATCGTGTGGAGAACAGGTGTGATGCATCGCCTCGTCGCCCTCGGCCTCGCCCCAGGCTTTCTCCTGTGCTCCGCGATCGAGCCGGCAGTTGCCCAGGACGCCCAGGCCGCGTTGATCAAGCGCGGCGAGTATCTCACCACCGCGGGCGATTGCGTCGCTTGTCATACCGCTCCCGGCGGCAAGCCGTTTGCCGGCAACTATGTCCTCGATACGCCCATCGGCAAGATCCGCACGCCCAACCTGACACCCGACAAGGAGACGGGGCTCGGCAATTGGAGTGCCGACGAGTTCTACCGCGCCTTCCACGACGGCATCACCAAGGACGGATCGTATCTCTACCCGGCGTTCCCCTTCGCCTGGTACACGAAGGTCACCCGGGAGGATGCCGACGCAATCTTCGCCTACCTCCAGTCCCTCGAAGCCGTGCGCGAGGTCCGCAAGCCTTCCGAGATCCCGTTTCCGTTCAACATCCGCACGGCTCTGATCACGTGGCGCACGGCGTTCTTCACGCCGGGGGAGTTCAAGCCCGACCCTGAATCGTCCGCCGAAGTGAACCGGGGCGGCTACCTCGTGGAAGGGTTGGGCCATTGTGGCATGTGTCACAACGCCAACAAGATCGTCGGCAACAGCGGCTTGGCGGGCAAGCTCGGCGGTGGCGTCATCGACGGCTGGTATGCGCCCAACATCACGCCCGACGACCACACGGGCATCGGCGCCTGGACCGATGAGCAGGTGGTGACCTATCTCAAGACCGGAACCGCTCCGGGTGACCGCCCCGGCGTCGCCGCTGGCCCCATGCGCCAGACGATCCAGGAATCCCTGTCCAAGATGACCGATGCCGACCTCAAGGCGATGGTCGCGTATCTGCGCACACAGAAGGCCAAGGAAACCTACAAGACCAAGGATCTCCAGGCTTTCAACGCGGCCGGAGCGCCGGGCGCCGGGACTTACCTGAGCTACTGTTCCTCGTGTCATAAACCGGACGGCAAAGGCGTCGAGGGCGCGATTCCGGCTCTTGCCGGCAACACTTCGGTTCAGGCACAAGGGCCCGAGACGGTGATCCGCGTCATCCTGGGCGGCCTCGCCGCCCAGAACGATTACGCCCCGATGCCCGCCATCGGCGCCGGCATGACCGATGCGGAGGTGGCCGACGTCACCGATTACATCCGCAATGCCTGGGGCAACAGCGCCCCCGTCATCACCGAACGCGGCGTGGTGGCCGCGGCGCGGGAGAAGACGCAGACCATGCTGGCCGGAAGCGCGCCATGCGCGGAGGTCGCACAGCCCGAGGTCGCCAAGGCCCTCGACGAAGCCGGGGCTGACGAAGCTCTGAAAGGCCTGACGCCGGCCGACTTCATTCCGCGTCTCGACGCTCTCTTGCCCCGCATCAAGGCGGCGGCCCCGGGAGCCAAGGACGACGACATCGTCAACGCGGTCACCACGGCCTTCTGCAAGGCGAGCCGTGACGATCCGGCCTACCGGAAAACCGGCTGGCATGCAGTCATCGGAAGTTTTTCGAATGTCGCCTATAGTCAGATCAAGAATCCAGAGAAGCAGGCTTCGACCCCTGGACCGATTTCTCCCGGAGCGCCCCGTCCGAACTAGACTCGCGACTGCAGCTGGGGGTGGAATTCCATCGAACTTGTTTGCGATCACGGGTCTGTGATCGCGAGGCGTTTGTACGGTATCGCTTCGTAAATCTCTCCCGCTCACTGTGCTTGGTGAGGAGTTCAGCGAAGGACGATGCGCGTGACAGCGAGTGCCGAGAGCGCGACGGAATTGGCGCGGCGCGAAGTGCGCAGCGAAACGAACTGGATCGCGACGATTCGGTTTCGCGACGGCACAGAGGTTCCGTGCACCGTGAAGGACGTATCGAAATCGGGTGCGAAGATCGGCGTTCCGGCGAGTTTGGCGTTGCCGGATGTCTTCATGCTGCGGATCATCGGCCGCGATTTCCTCTGCCTCGTCCGTCTGGCCTGGCGCCGGGGTGATTACGTCGGCGTGCGGATCGAGCGTGTCGGCAAGGTGCCGACGCCGGCCGCCCCGGTGGAGGCGCCGGTGCTTACCCCTACCCCGCCCGTGAACGAGCCGCAGAGCACGCCCTCGTCCGGGGGCCTTCGGCGCGCACGCGGTATCTCGGCGTTCTAGGCTTCTGCCCGCTCGTTTCGAGCCGGATCGGGGATGTGGGTCACGCGCCTTCCGAGCAACCGGCCTTCGCATCGTCGAAGCGCTCTACAGCGAAGACGGCACGCCTCACGCGCGAAGGCTCGGCATATCCGACCGCTGCGGTTCCCGGGCCGCGTGAACCGCAGCGCCGGTCTCACAACATCTCCGGTACGGCCTGTGCGGGCGGGCGCTGGAGTACCCGCCAGATCAGTCCCACCAGTCCCACCAGTCCAACACCGGCCAGAGACAGGGGCATCGCCCCGAGGGCGAGGCCTTCTTCGCCGTACCAGACACGCAACGCACCCGTCATGGCCAAGCCCCATCCGGAGGCGATCCAGGCGAGGGTGAAGACGGCCATCCGTTCGCGCGCCGTCGTGCGCGCCATGAGATCGGGGGCGAGGAGCGCCAAGCCGACACCGAGGATCGGAAGATCGTAATCGTAGGCGTAGGGGCTCACCAGAAGGCTCGCGACGGCAGTGAGCCCGATCACCTGGCGGGTCGGCATCCGGCGGCGGATGGCGAGGGCCACCAGACCGAGGGCGAGGAATGCGACGCAGGCCTGAACCGCCATGGCCACCGCGGCGGACGCGCCGAGGGTCCGCACGACGGCATAGGCCGAGATCATCCGGAACAGGGGATAGAGCCCCTGTTCCAGGAAGGCCCCCGCCTCGGCGACACCACCGAGGAACGCCCTCCAGACGGACGGGCCGAGCACCAGGGTGGCGAGCGCGGCCGATGCGCCCGCCACGCCCGCGGCGATGAGTGCCGTGCGCCAGTCGCGGGTCATCGCGGCCTGGAGCGCGAAGCCGACGGCGAGATGCGGCTTGATCGCCATCAGGCCCAGGGGCAGCCCGGCGCGCGGGTCGTGGCGCGCGAGATAGAGGCAGGCCAGGCCGATGAGGCTGCCGCTCAGGAACCCGTTCTGGCCGCAGGCGATGGTGACGATCAAGGCGGGAAACACGAGGGCGAGGAGCGCGCCGAGATGCTGTGGGGCCAGACGCCGCAGGACCATCAGATAGGCCGCCAGGGTGCCGCCCGTGAACAGCAGGTAGGCCAGTCCACGGGGGAGGAGCGCGAAGGGCGCCACCACCAGGTTGAAGACGGGCGGGTAGGTCCAGGGCAGGAAGGTATCGGGCGCCCCGAGGGTGCGCTGTGCCAGAAGCAGCGTCGTAAAATGGTACGCCTGTTCGACCTCTCCGCGCCAGACCAGGCGGCCCGCGATCAGGAACGCGTCGAAATCGATGAGCACCGTGATCCGCCCGAGCGATGGCCAGGTGAGCTCGATCGCCTTCGTGACCAGCAGCACGAAGAGGAGAGAGAAGATCACCCTTTGCAGCAGGGGCGACCGGAGCGGATCCGCGACGGATCGGGCGACGGCCTGATCGTCGGAGGCTCCGGCCAGGGCAGTGCGCATGATCTTCGTCTCGGTTGGGACCGGCGGCGAGCCGACCCCCGTCATCGTGCGCCGACCCTTGCCGATAGGCCTTTAAGAGTCCGTGAAATGGGCCGTGCCGCTGCTTTGCGTGGGCCCTCGGCGGATCGCTGGCGCGGGCCGGCGGACGTGATAGGACATCGGCACGTCGGCGGCGGGGTGCGGCCCGCGTTGCGCAGGTGCGGCCGATCCATGTCGGCGGTCGGCACCATCGGAGAGGATCGAGATCGTGCGTTCTGGACTTGCCGTCTTCCTCGGTGCCCACCTCGGGGCGGCCCTCCTCGGTTCGGTTCCGGCCCGGGCGCAGCTCGATATCGACGATCTCGTTCCCTGCGCGCAGGAAGGGCAGGTCTGCCGCATGCCCCACGCGACCAACGTCTATTTCGGCGTCACCGGCCGCACGAACGGGCGCCCCTTCCCGCAGGGCGGCTCGATCCTGTGCGCCGTCTCGACCTTCGGCGATCCGGCTCCGGGCCTCAGCAAGATGTGCTGGTACGCGCCGCTGGCCGCCTCCGGCCGTCGCGAGGAGCCCCGGCGACGGGATCTTCGCGATGACGACTGGCGTGGCCGCCGCGACAATCGCCGGGACGAGCGCGACGACGACCGTGATGATCGCGTCCGCGGTCGGGGCGATTCCGAGCGCCGTTCGGACGGCTACGACCGGCGCGGCTCGGATGCCTACGAGCGTCCCCGGCGCGATCGGGATTCCGGCCGGTACTGAATCTGTGGCTCGGTCACGCTCCGGCGGGGCGACCAGCCGCGTCGGCGCTCCGATGAACGTCAGGCGGCACCCGCATGCGGCGCCGGCACCTCCGTCGAGATGGCGTCCACCGTTCGCTGGGGCGGGCTGCCCAGACCGTCCGAGCGGACGATGCGGATCTGCTGGTTGATGGGCTGCATGTTGCCGTAGGGCGTCGAGAATGCGATCTCGGCGGCATCCCGGCCGACGCCGATGCGGACGAGACCGTCGAGGTCGGCCTGTCGCGTCGCGTCGAACAGCCACCAGCGCCCGTCGAGATAGGCCTCGAAAACCGCGTGGAAGTCGCTCGGCACGAGGCCGTGGGCGTAGCAGCTCACGAAGCGGGCGGGGATGCCGAGCGCCCGGCAGAACGCCGTGCCGATATGTGCGAAGTCGCGGCAGACGCCGGCGCGCTTCAGCAGGCTCTCGTCGGCGGTGGTCTCGCCGTCGCTGGTGCCGGGCTGGTAGGTCAGGTGGTCGTGGATCCAGTTGCAGATCTGGTTCACGCGGGCATGGCCCTTGGGCAGGGCGCCGAACTCGGCCTGGGCGAAGGGTGTCAGGCGGTCCGACGAGACGAAGCGGCTCGGCAGCAGGAAGGGCAGGATGTCGAGGGGCAGTTGGCCGATCGGCGTCTCGTTGATGGTGGCCGGGTCGGCCCGGTGGACGGTGAGTTCGACCTCGGCGTTGTATTCCAGCGCGAACTGCCCCATCGGCACGTTGACGCCGAGATAGCGGTTCAGGAGATCGGGCGTCGTGTAGATGTCGCGCTTGAGATTGGGGGTCAGCACCAGGGATTCACTGAGGATCTCCAGGCTCCGCAGCTTGGCGACTTCCAGGTTGAAGATGAAGGTCGTGTCCGAGAGGATGTTGTACGACAGGCTGCAGCCGAGGGTGTAGCGCATGGAAGCTCCTTCCTTTGTGCCCGCACGGGTGCAAGCCTTTGTGCCCGCACGGGTGCAAGGTTTACGCCCGTTCGGACGGAAAAGCTCCGCGATCGAGCCACCGCTGCCCTTCCCGCGCGCCATGCGCGGATCGCTCAGGCCCGGGGCAGCAGGATCACCGTGAGGGAGCGCACGCCCTGCGCCCCATGGATCAGCACACCCTCGATATCGGCGGTGGCCGAAGGGCCGGTATGGAGCACGGCGTAGGCGGCGCGGCCGAAATCGGGCCGGCGATAGGCCGCCTGGATGTTGACCAGGATATCGGCCGGATCGAGCAACACCACGAGGTGCTGGGCGAGGTAGGCCACGGCGTTCACCTGCAACTCGTCCTGGGTGAACAGCACCGAGCCGGTCTCGGCGACACCGAACACCGCGCGCACGATGGCGACATCGACGTCGGCGAGGTCCTGCGGGCGGGCGACCGCTCCGAGATCACGGTTTCCCGTGATCTCCGGCACGGCGGAGGCGATGACGGCCGCCGTGTCGAGACGCTCGCGCACGGCGGCGAACGGATCGGCGCCTGGGACCGGGGCGGCGATGCGGCCGCCCATGCGCTTCAGGCGCTCGCCGAACTCCGCCACGTGGTCGTCGCCCACGAGGGGGGGAAACACCGGCACCTCCGGCAGGGGATGGTCGCCCGCCGGGCGGTTCTTCCGGATGCGGGCCAGGGTGTCGTCACGGGCGCTCATTTGGCGCCGTCCTGCTTGGTCATCCGGTTCTGCTTGTACCAGCTATGGAAGCTCTGGCGCGGGGTCTCGGGCATCTCGCGGCCCTTCCCCCAGGTGTTGAGCGGGTTGTAGACGGCGAAGCGCGGCAGGGCCCTGAGGGCGGAATCGGCCGCCCCGATGGCGGCGCGGTAGGCGGCCGGCCGGCTCAACACCTGACCCGCCGCCTTCATCATTCCCTGCTTTAGCAAAGGAATCTGGTGCTCCTCGGCCAGGACCTTGCGCCACGCGAAGATCTGCTCGTGAATGTTGATCTTCACCGGGCAGACGTTGGTGCAGGAGCCGTTCATGGTCGAGGAGAACGGCAGGGTCGAATACTTGCGCTTGTTGAAGGTCGGGTCGATGATGAGCCCGATGGGTCCCGAATAGGTGGCGCCGTAGGACAGGCCGCCCGAGCGCCGGTAGACCGGACAGGTGTTCATGCAGGCGCCGCAGCGGATGCATTTGAGCGAGGTCCAGAACTCCTCCATCCCGAGGCGCTCGGAACGGCCGTTGTCGACCAGCACCATGTGCATTTCGGTGCCTTCACGCGGCCCCCTGAAATGCGAAGTGTACTGGGTGATCGGCGAGCCCAGCGCCGAGCGCGACAGCAGGCGGATGAACACGCCGAGATGCTCGATGCGCGGGATCAGCTTCTCGATGCCGATGGAGTGGATCTGAAGCTTGGGCACGTTGCCCGAGAGGTCGGCATTGCCCTCGTTGGTGCAGGTGACGACGGTGCCGGTTTCCGCAATGGCGAAGTTGCAGCCGGTCATCCCCGCATCCGCCTCCAGGATGAGGGGGCGCGTGTGCATGCGCTGGCTCTCGGCCAGGTAGTGGGCGTCGTCGTTCTCCGGGTCGGTGCCCATGGTCCGGGCGAAGACTTCCGCCACGTCGAACCGGGTCTTGTGTACCGCCGGCACGACGACGTGGCTCGGCTCCTCGTTGTCGAGTTGCTGGATGCGCTCGCCGAGATCGGTCTCGATCACTTCGATGCCGGTGCCGGCCATGTAATGGCGAAAGCCGCACTCCTCCGTGAGCATGGATTTCGACTTGATCAGCGTCTTCGCGCCGTGATCCTTGAGAATGCCGTGGACGATGCGGTTGTGGTCGGCCCCGTCCGCCGCCCAGTGGACGTGAACACCGTTGGCCCGGGCGTTCGCCTCGAACTCCTCGAGGTATCGGTCGAGGTTCGACAGGGTGTGGGTCTTGATCTGGGAGGCGAGTTCGCGAAGCTCCTCCCATTCTGGAATGCCGAAGGCCGCGACATCGCGCTTGCCGCGCAGGTCCCACAGGCGGGCGTCGTGCGCCTTCTGGTGCAGGGGGGCGGCCAGAAAGCGCTCGGCGGCCTCGGCCTGGTCGATGGGCCGGTCGCCGCGGATCTTCGCGCCGCGCGGCTGCGGTTCGCGGGGCGCCTTCACCGCCACAGGCTTCGTCGCGGCTTCCGCGTGCTGGAGGCGCCGGCCGTCCTGGCCGTGGTCGCTCTCGGGAGCCGTCTCGCGCAGGCCCTGATCCTCGATGCTCATGCGGCGGCTCCGTTGAGGATGCGGGCGATGTGGATGAACTTCAGGGGCGTGCCGAGCCGGGCGGCGCAGCCCTTCTGGTGCATCATGCAGGAGGAATCGGCCGAGACCACGTAGGCGGCGCCGGCCTGGGCGTGGTCGGTCACCTTGTCGTAGCCCATCTTGGCCGAGACGGCGGGCTCGAACACCGAGAAGGTGCCGCCGAAGCCGCAGCACTCGTCGGGGCGGGCGGGCGTGACGATCTCGATGCCCTTGACCTTGCTGAGGAGGTCGAGGGGCTTGGAGTAGTAGGGCTTGTTCAGCTCGGACGGCCGGGCGTGGTGGATGCCCCGCAGGGCGTTGCAGTTCGAGTGGTAGCCGACCTTGTGCGGGAAGGAGGCCCAGGGGAATTCCTCGACCTTCAGGATGTCGTGCAGGAATTCCACCAGTTCGAAGGTCTTTGCCCGGACATCCTTCACGTCGTCCGTCTGCGGGATGGCGGTCAGGTGCTCGCGGACCTGATGCGCGCACGAGCCCGACGGCGTGACGACGTAGTCGAACCCGGTGAAGTTCTTCACGAACAAGGCTTCGGTGGCGGCCGCCTCGGCATGGCAGCCGGTGTTGGTCATCGGCTGCCCACAACAGGTCTGGTCGAACGGGTAATGGACGTCGAGGCCGAAGCGTTCGAGCAGTTCGAGGGTGGCGATGCCCACCTCCGGCTCGAAGGCATCGACGTAGCACGGCACGAACAGTCCGATGCGCATGGCGTTTTTCTTCATTTCGTGGGCGGCGCCGGAGCGCCGCCCACCCTGGAAACATTCGAAACGATGGTTCCGGTTCTAGCGAAGCAAGTTCGTCTTGGCGAGGTCGAGGACGGAATCGCCGCGCCCGCTCATGACCGCACGCATGACGTAGAGGCTGAACCCCTTGACCTGCTGACCGTCGATCTTGGGCGGCATCGACAGCTCCTGGCGGGCCACCACCACATCGAGGAGCGCAGGGCCGTCATGGGCCAGCACCTCCCGCACCGCGCCCTCCAGTTCGGCCGGGTCCTCGACCCGCACGGCATGGATGCCCGCACCCCGGGCCATGGCGGCAAAGTCCGGATTGTCGAGGGCGACCCCGGTCTCGATGTAACCGGCAGCCTTCATCTCCATCTCGACGAAGCCCAGCGTGCCGTTGTTGAACACCACCACCTTCAGGGGGAGCTTCTCCTGTCGCAGCGTCAGCAGGTCGCCCATCAGCATGGTGAAGCCGCCGTCGCCCGAGAGCGAGACCACCTGCCGCCCCGGCTGCGCCGCCTGCGCACCGATGCCCTGCGCCATGGCGTTGGCCATGGAGCCGTGGACCCACGAGCCCAGCAGGCGGCGCTTGCCGTTCATCTTGAGGTAGCGCGCCGCCCAGATCGTCGGCGTGCCGACATCGGCGGTGAAGACCGCGTCCTCGGCGGCCGCTTCGCTCAGGAGCTTGGTGAGGTATTGCGGGTGGATGTGGTTCGTTCCGGCCTTCAGTCCGAACCAGCCCTTCTTCGGGGCGCCGGTGGCGAGGTCGTCCAGGTCCTCGCGGGCCTTGGCGTAGTGCTTGAGCGCCGCGTCGAGGTGCTTGCGGTCGTCCTTCGGGGCGAGCTTCGGCATCAGGGCCGCGATCGTGTCCTTCACGTCGCCGACGAGGCCGAGATCGAGCTTGCACCGGCGGCCGAGCTGTTCGGGGCGGAGATCCACCTGGGCGATCTTCGCATCCGTCGGGTAGAACTGCCGGTAGGGAAAGTCGGTGCCGAGCATCAGCAGGGTATCGCAGCCCATGATGGCGGCGTAGCCCGACGAGAAGCCGATGAGGCCCGTCATGCCGACATCGTAGGGGTTGTCGTACTCGACGAACTCCTTGCCGCCGAGCGCGTGGACGATGGGACTCTTCAGGGTCTCGGCGAGCTGCAGCAACTCGGCATGCGCTCCGGCGCAGCCCCGACCGCACAGGAGTGTGACGCGGCGCGAACCGTTGAGGAGGTCGGCCAAGGCGTCGAGTTCCCGGGTGGCGGGGCGCACCATCGGCTTTCTCGGAATCAGGCCGGCATTCGGCGCGATGTCCCGCTCCGGCGCGTCCTTCAGTGCGACATCGCCCGGGATCACCACCACGGCGACGCCGGACAGCCCGATGGCCGCCCGCATGGCGTTCTCCAGAACCTGTGGCAGTTGCGAGGGGTCCGAGACCATCTCGCAGTAATGGCTGCATTCGCGGAACAGGTTTTCGGGGTGGGTCTCCTGGAAGTACCCGGAGCCGATCTCGGCAGACGGGATGTGGGCCGCGATGGCAAGCACCGGCGTCCGCGAGCGATGGCAATCGAACAGGCCGTTGATGAGGTGCAGGTTGCCCGGGCCGCACGAGCCGGCACAAACGGAGAGTGCGCCGGTGAGCTGGCTCTCGGCTCCGGCCGCGAAAGCCGCGACCTCCTCGTGGCGCACATGCACCCACTCGATGGTGTCGCGGGCCCGCAGGGATTCCGTCAGGGCGTTCAGGCTGTCGCCGACGAGGCCGTAGATCCGGGCAACGCCCGCCTGCTCGAGGGTCTCGACGATAAGGTCTGCGACGGTGACGATCTTCATGGGCTTGATCCCTCTGCTGGGATTTCAAACCGTACGGGATCGCCGCGCGTTCCCGGATTGCTGCGTTGCGGCAAAGTCAAGCGCGCTGTCCGCCGGGCCGTCGCGGAAATTGCCGGCGGACGGAGGTGGTGCGCGGCCAAACCCCGAAGTGTCTGCGCCGAACGTCGCCGCAGCCGGTTCTTGCACCGCGCAACGACCTCGAACGCTCCGAGACGAGCACCCGGAGGGTATCGTCACCGACAGCTATTCGTTGGTAAAGTATTTGTTCGTGAGGTAGGCGACCTCGGTTCGATTCTTTGCCTTGAGCTTCTTCATGATGTTGCGAACATGAACTTTTACGGTGCTCTCGCACATGTTGAGTTCGTAGGCGATGATCTTGTTCGGCGTGCCTTTCCGCAGGGCGCGGGCGACGCTCATCTGTCGCGGGGAAAACGCTTCATCGTCCGCCCTCACCGGTTGTGGCTTCGCGGAAGCGTTGGCCAGGGCGTTCAGCATGCAGGCCGCGGGCACATAGACGCCGCCGGCACGGACGAGATGCAGGGCCTGCACGGCAACGTCGAGGGAGCTGGTCGTCGGGATATAGCCCTTCACGCCCAACTGAAGAATCTTGACGATGGTTTCGGGGCTCTCGCTGTCCGACATCACCATGGTCGGGATCGTCTCGTTCCAGGCGCCGAGCTCGGCCAGGTCGTGGCTGATGGCGGCGAGGTCCGCGTCCGCCGCCTGGTGTCCAGGCAGGCAGAACACCACGAGGCAGGCAGCCAGACGCGAGACCTCGCTCTTCCATTGGTCGAGACTTGGATACAGTTCGAAGGTCGAGATCTTGTCGGTAGTGCGAAGCGAGGCGAGGAGGCACTGTCCGACCAGAGGACGGCGATCGATCAGAATGATCGTGTTGCCGATCGCGTTGGCCAGAACCACGCCGGCCGCCGTCAGGTCATTCTCCGAGGGGAGCGTATGATGACGATTCAAGTGACTTTCGAACTTGAAATTTTGTCCGGACGAGAGGCCGGCACGCACAATATCAATATTGCTCATGATAAAGCCCCTCTTTAATATAAATCTAGATACCAATACTATTTTCTAACAATTTTTAGTTTTTGCCCGAGCCTTGACGCTCGTACCCATCTCCACGGTCCGACACGCCATCGGCGATGAGAGATGTTAGTGAAATCTTAACGGATTTGTCAAGCTAACTCATTACCCCTTTTGGCGTATTCGCGTCCTTGTCCTGGTGTTCGTCTGGTCGAATGCCTTGGGATGGAATCACCGAATGCAGTCTCGGCCGTGCTTTCGATGAAATGGTGCCTATCGCATTTCTCCAGCCGCGGACGACAAACCCATTCGTAGGAGCCATGTCTTCTGTCGGTTTCTCATCATCGGGAAAAAGGATCGTCCTTCGCGGGGCCGACCCATACGCTTCAGTTCGAGTTCCTGGGGGCGGCAGTCGACGGCGATACTGATGACGCAACGGTCGTCCACTGCCGCCCCCGCTTCCACCCGTCGCGATCGCCGGCTTCCTGTGTAGGGCGTTGCTGGGTTTCCCCGGCATCCCGACGGGCGCCTGCCGCGCATCGTGCACCGCCTGCCGCCCCTCGGCGACGGCTCCTACGCTCTCTGCCTGCTCCACAATCTCATACTCGATCTCGCCTTCGCCGCCCTCGTGGCGGTGGGCGCGAGCGACCGCTACGGCTGGGGGCCACCCTGGCGGTCCTCATCTGCCGTATCGCCTCCACGTTCGCCCAACGCTTCGCCGAGGCACCGTCGACGGCGGGCCTCATCCGGTTTCGCCGCGCCCCAGTGGCCGGCGTCACCGTGGGCTGAACAGCCGATCGCCCGCATGCAGAGACGAAGTCAGTAATCATCCGCACCCGAAACATGCCGCATCCGGCGGCGGGCTTGGGATTCGCTCACCTTGAGACTTAAATTCTCCGTTGCGAGATGATAGTGTCCGTCTTACGGCGAAACATCGCTGCATTTGGTGTCTGCTTTTGGACGTACGGATATCCTGGGTGTTCTAATCCCGACGACAGATTTCAAGGGAGGTCTGAGCCGATGTGGGCCCTCGTTCATGACAATGGCAGTTCCACACCGGACCCCATCGCCGATGAGCGGGAAGCGGTGCGCGCGCATCTCCGCAAGATTTTGAAGCGACTGTCGCGGAGCGGGAAATCGAACGACAATCAGCCCTAGATGCCATGGCGCGTCGCCTGTGCCGCTCGACGGCACTGGATCTCCGCAAATAGATCGCGCACTCGAGCCCCTTCTCCAGGGTAGAAGGCACTGGCCTGGCTCGTATAAGTCTCGCCTCCGGGGCGACAGGATCGATGTCCATACTCGGGCCGAACCGCCTGCGGCTCGCCTTGGGGAACGACGAGATCCGATGTGCATCGCGATCTCGATGCGCGTTCTCCGGTGCAGCTTGCGCGTGGATCGTGCAGGGTGGGCCTACCGACGCACGTCGATCGGGATGAGACCGTGATACCGGTCCGTACCTCCAAAGTGCATGCCTCGGAAGTATATTGCAATGATATCGGCCTGATCAATATCAGACAGTAAATTAATTTATATGATCTGATGAGTATCGGTCGGATTTGGTACGGGAGCCTTCTCCGGATACGAAGGTATTCTTCCCGTTGTCGAGATGCAGCCTGCATCCATGGGAGGTTGAATTGCAGTCTCGCTTTCACTTCGACCTTGAGAACAAGCGTGAGGCGATCCGCGACGAGGAGGGCGTTCTGGCGGCCGATCTTGCGTGCGCACTCGAACAGGTCGTTTCTGGCGTCGAGGAAATGCGCGCCTCCGGTGAATTGGAGGGGGCCGGCCGGGGCTGGTTCCTCGTCGTCCGGGACGCGGACGGCATCGTCAGGAAGCGTGTGCCGGTCTGAGCGACATCGCCCATCAGGCAGGCCGAGCCCCCGCATCCGCCTGACCGCTGGGCATCCGCCTGACCGCCCGGCATGGACGGCAACCCGCTGCCCCGGAAGCACCGGGGAAATGAGACCGGGTCCGCCGGTCCGATCCAATGCACCGATCAGGCGCGAGCACCGGCCCGGCCGCTCGCGCGGTACAGGAAGGCGGCGGCCGGGGAGCCCGCACGGCGGAGTGCGGCGACGTTTACCCGATTGAGGACGGTACCCAGCAGCTTGTCCCGAAGCAGGCCGGCTTGCGCGACGCCGATACCCAGATGCTCCGCCTCGACCTGTCCCCAGCCCGCGACCAGGATGACGCCGCCGAGATACTGTACCGCCGCTCGCACCTCGGCGCCGGACGCGAGGGGGGCGAGGTCGCAGATGACGTAATCGTAGTCCTTCTTCGTCCCCTTGAGCAGGGTGTGCATCGCCTCGGTCCAGATCGGCGCGCTGCAGTGGGACGTGGCGTGGCCGATGGGCAGGAAGTGGAGCCCGTCCGCGGGGTCGGTCTGCACGAGGTCGGCGGGCCGCGCCTTGCCGACGGCGAGGCATTCGATCAGGCCGTCCTGCGACTGGCGCAGCAGCCGCTTCGTGAGCCCGGAATCCGTGGCGTTGCAGTCGATGAGCAGCACCCGCTCGCCGCACGCCGCGATGACGTGCGCGAGGTTGGCGGCCACCGTGGAGGCGCCCTCCCCCGGGAAGGTCGAAGTCACACCGATCCAGCGCGGAGCCCGGCCAGCGAGGCCCGCGTCGATGGCGACCTTGGCGTGGCTCATGGTCTGGGCGAAGGCCGAGAACGGATGCTTCGCGGCGTAGCCGCTGAGCGGAAGCTGCCGCAGCAACGGGCCCTTGCGGCGCAGGCGCTCGCGCCAGCTGCGCAACCGCGCGACACGGTGCAGCCGCGGCACGATGCCGAGACATTCGGCCCCGGTGGCCCGCACGATCTGCTCGGGGCTCTGCACGGTGCGGTCGAGCATCTGCCGCAGCAGGGCGTAGGTGACCCCGAAGGCGCATCCGGCCAAGGCCGCGAGCGCGACGATCAGGAGACCGCGCGGGTTGCTCTTGTCGGTGGGAGGGGCGCCCTGGGCGATGATGCGCGTCTTCGGCCCGACATCGCGCAGACGCTCGCGCAGCCAGATGCTCGCCGATTGCGCCGCCTCGATCCGCGCGGCGACCTGATCGTCGACATACGCTCGAGCGATCTCGTTGGCGATCCGCGCCGCCTCTTCGGGATCCGGGGCGGTGGCGACGATCATCACGATGTTGCTCATGCCGACCCGTTCGACGCTGTAATCCTGCTGCAGCCGTCGCATGGCAGCGCGACGCATCTCCCCCGGGTTGCGGGGTCCCTCCGCCGCGGTGGGCTGGAGCGCCTCCGCGATGCCGCGCAATGCGCCGTCGAGGGGGCTGCGTGCCGCACCGTCCGGTTCTTCGGGGATGAGCCCGGAGACCCAGCTCGCGGCGCCTTCACGGAGCCGCTCGACGAGACCGGGCATCTCCGTGCTGCCCTCGGCGAGCCGCAGACGATCGACCACCGCAAGGGCGATCCTCTCGGAGCGCACGATCTGCATCTGAGTCTCGAGGAAGGACGGATCGGGCAGCGATTCGGCGAAGAGCGCGTCGTCCCGGCTGAAGGTCAGCTTCAGGTTCGTCAGCAGGAGTTGGGTGTGCGACTTGTAGATCACCGGTCGCATGACGACGTAGACCGCCGCCAGCGCCGCGCAGACCAGCGCCAGCTTGACGATGAGACCGAGCCGGCGGTGGACCGCGCTCATCATCCAGCGCCAGTCGATCGTTTCGCCCTCCCCCCCGAGGAAGAGCGGGTTGCCCACGAGGCTGGCGGGACTTCCCTTGACGTGCAGCATCGTTCTCGGCCTTCGATTGAAGCGGGTTTCGTCGGGGGCGTCGGGGCCGTTTCGCCCCGGGTTGCCCGTATGAATACCTGCCGCGGAGCGTCCGGCGCCCGGCTCTCCCTCGGCGGTTTCAGCGCACCACGTCGGCGGTGCGCTTCGCCCGCGCCTCCTCGGCGACGCGCGGGACCGGGGGGCGGGTCTGAGCCATGGCGGGCGTCGATCCCTCGCGGCGCTGCAGCTGCACCTTGAGGATGTCCCCGGGCAGCACGGGCGTCGTCTCGAACGCCTCGAACTCCCGGGTCTCGCCATCCTCGACCCGCACGACCGAGAACGTGAAGTGCACGGTGGGCTCGCCCCGAGCGCTCAAGGTGCTTTCGCCGGCCTGAGCGAGGCTTTCGCGCACGATGCGCTCCGCCGAGGCGATCCGGCCGTTGGTCTCGGTGATCTGCGTCTGGGTTTCCAGAAGGTCGCGCAGGGCGGCCACCGTACGCTCGGAGCGAACGGTGGCGAGGGTCCGCTCGGCGGTGTTGATGTTCTGGCGGGCCCGCAGGGCCAGGGTGTCGAACTCCTTCTGCTCGCGCTCGATCTGGGCCAGGGTGCGCTCCAGCGGCAGGACGCGCGACGTCGCGGTCAGGCCGCGGACGATGAGATCACGCACTTCGGCAAGCTCGCGCAGGACCGACTGCCGGAGCTTCTCCGTCGCCTCGCGCTGTCCCTTGAGGGAGACGATCTCGTCTTGATGCAGGGTGATGGACTGCTGCAGGGCCCGCAATTCGCTCTGCTGGTGCCCGCGCTGAGCGCGCAGCATCGACTGTTCGCTGCCGGAAAGGCCCGGCGCGGTCTCAGGCGCGGCCTCCGCCCCACCGATGGCGGCCGGTTTCTCGAGCCAGGCGATCTCGGCCTTGAGCCGCGTCTCGCGGGCGGCGAGTTCCCGGCTCTTCTGGGCGAGGATCGGCAGCTCGCCCTCGGTCTTCAGCCGCTCCTGGACCACCGAGAAGGTCATTGCGTCCGGCCGGCGGTAGGCCCCCCCGGCGATGCTGACGGCGTTGAGCACCAGCATGCCCGGCCGATAGGCGTACTCGCCCGAGCGCTCGACGCTTCCGATGATGTAGTAGGGGCGGTACTGCGCCACCCCGACGGCGGTGTTCGGCGGTTCCGACAGGCCGGCCCGCGTCCTGAGGCGCGTCGAGATCTCCTGGGCGAGGTCGGCCGGCTGGAGGCCGGAGACCGGCACGTCGCCGATGAGCGGCAGCGAGATCAGCCCGTCCGCGCCGACGGTGAATTCGCCGGTGAGGGCCGGCCATTCGTAGACGTGGATGCGCAGGCGGTCCTGGGCGCCGAGCCGGTACTGCACGGCATCGGTGGCCCGAAGCGGGGTCGATCCGATGACGCACAGCCCGAGGCACAGGGCGGCGCGCAGGTGATTGACGGACGAGGTGATGCTTGAGGGGAACATGGCCAACCCATCGCTGCCGGTCGCCGGAGGATCATAGCTGCGGCCAAGATCGGGCCCGGACTCGGCCATTCGAGGATCGGAGCGCAAAGGACGGATCACCCGTGGGACAGGGATCCGTCCAATGGGGCCTGGACTACCCCCTTGGACTGAGGGCCCGGCGCGGGGCGGTCGCACGGTGACTTCCAGCCGGGATCTCCGGGACGGCGTAGGGCCGGCCCCCGGCGAATCGCTCGCCGTGAAGCCGGCCCCGTGATGGCCGGTCCGCGTGCCGTCGATGGGCATCGCGGGTGTCGTCGGAACCCGGCGTGCCCCCTTCGCTCGGGAACGCCGCCGACCTGAGACGCCCCGGTGATTTGGGACGCTCCGCCGGCTCGGCGATACGGCGTCCGGCCGCTTCAGCCGGATGCCGTATCGCGCACCGAACCCGCGCGGGCCCGGAGCGCGTTGCGCCGCTGGGCGGCACGGTCGGAGACGCTCGCCAGCGCCGCTCCGGCGGCGGCGCCGTCGGCGAGGTGGCGGGCCAGCGCCCGTGCCGTGGGGAAGCGGAACAGGTCGGTGATGGCGAGACGGGGCGCGAGGCCGGCCTTCAGGTCGCGATGGGCCTGAACCGCGAGGAGCGAGTGACCGCCCAGGGCGAAGAAGCTGTCGCCCGGACCGACCCGCTCCAGGCCGAGCACCCGGCGGAAGATCTCGGCGATCGCGACTTCGAGGGCGTTGCCCGGCTCGCCGGCCTCCGCGACCGCGGGCGCCACCATCGCCGCGACGGGCGCCGGCAGCGCCTTGCGGTCGATCTTGGCGTTGGGCGTCAGCGGAAGGCGGTCGAGGGCGACGAAATGGGTCGGGACCATGATCTCCGGCAGGGTGCGGCCGAGCGCTGTGTGCAACGTCTCCGCCGCCGGGGCCGGCCCGTCCGGGACGAGGTAGCCGACGAGGCGCTGATCGCCCGGCCTGTCCTCCCGCACGGTGACGACCGCCTCACGCACCCCCGGACAGGCCCGCAGGGCCGCCTCGATCTCCCCGAGTTCGATCCGGTGGCCGCGCAGCTTCACCTGATGGTCGAGGCGTCCGAGGAAATGCAGGGTGCCGTCCGCCTCGAACTGCGCCAGATCGCCGGTCCGGTAGAGGCGTCCGCCCGACACGAAGGGATCGTCGAGGAAGCGCTCGGCCGTGAGGTCCGGGCGATCGAGGTAGCCCCGCGCGACCCCGGCGCCCCCGATGTAGAGTTCGCCCGGGCAGCGGGGTGGCATGGGCCGCATCCGCGCGTCGAGGACGTAGAGCCGCGTGTTGGCGATGGGGCGGCCGAGGGGCACCGTCCCGGCGCAGGCCACGGCCTCCTGCGTCGCGGACCAGATCGTCGTCTCGGTCGGGCCGTACATGTTGGTGATCTCGGCAATGCCCGCCGCCCGCAGATCGGCGAGCAGATCCCCGGACAGCGCCTCGCCGCCGACGTAGAGGTGGGACAAGCCCGCCAGCGCCGCCCGGTCCTCGGGCGCCATCAGCATCATGCCGGCCATGGACGGCGTGCATTGCAGGTGCGTGACCCGGTTCCGCCGGATCTGTGTGCCGAGCCCTTCGGGCTCGCTCGTTGCCGTGGAAGGGACGTTGCAGGCGGCCACCACGGCGGCGAGCGGGCGGAGGCCGTCGAGCACGGTCGCGGTCGGGAGGCCGAAATCGATGAGGCAGGCGATCTCGTCGACGCCGACGTCCTTGATCTGCGCCACCCGCGCCAGGGCGTCGGCCTCGGTTCCGAACAGGCCGCTGTCCTCGAAGTAGCGTTCGAAGGCGAAATCGAGGATCGCGTCCATCTCCTCCGGGGCGACGGCCCGCAGGTCTATGGCCATCGGCTGGGTGATGCCGGTCGGGCGTTTGAAGGCCGGGAATGCCCAGGCGTACTGCTTGATGAGGGCCGCGGCACTGCGCAGGTAGTCCCGCATCGGTTCCCGCGTCAGCGCCCGCACGGCGTCCCGGTCCTCACCGAGGAACGTGTGGAGCATCAGCGTGACGGTGTGGGCGGCCGGGTCGTGGCCGGCCTCGACCAGGGCGCCGCGATAGAGGGCGATCTTCTCGGCCAGTTCGTCGATGGACTGCCCGAGCAGATGGGTCAGCAGGTTGGCGCCGAGGCGTCCGGCCTCGCGAAAGCTCTCGGGGTTGCCGGCGGTGGTGATCCAGACCGGCAATTCTCTCCGGACCGGGCGCGGCTGCGTCACCACGTCGACCGTTCCTCCGCCGGGCGCCTCGAACGGCACGGCCTCGCCGCGCCACAGGCGCCGCACGGTCTCGACATCGCGCAGGAGGGCCTCCTTGTTGCGCGGCGGCGCATTCTCGGGCCGCAGCACGAAATCCTCGGGCATCCAGCCGGACGCGAAGGCGATGCCGGCACGTCCCCCGCTGAGGTTGTCCACCACCGCCCATTCCTCGGCGACGCGGGCCGGATGATGCAGGGGCAGGACGCAGCTGCCGCCCCGGATCTCGACCCGCCGCGTCACCGCCGCCACCGCCGCACCGGTCACCGCCGGGTTCGGGTAGGGCGCACCGAAATCGTGGAAGTGGCGCTCGGGGGTCCAGACCGCCGTGAAGCCGTGGGCGTCGGCAAAGCGCGCGCTCTCCAGGAGCAGATGATACATCTGCGCGTCGGACCGGTCCGATTGGCCCCAGTGGAACAGGCTGAAGGCCATCGGACCGGCAGTTCGCGCCCGTGCCGCACCGGTCGGGGCCGCGGCGACGACGACCTTGAAGCCGCGCGCGAGGGTCCAGAACAACTCCAGCACCGAGATGTCGAAGGACAGGCTCGTCACAGCGAGCCAAGTCGGCTCCGCCTCGTCGTGTGCGATCCGCGCATCCATGCCGGTGAAGAAATTCGCGACGTTGCGATGCTCGATCACCACGCCCTTCGGACGCCCCGTCGAACCCGAGGTGTAGATGACATAGGCGGCGTGCGCCGCCGTGACGCCGGATTCGGGGCGAGTTTCCGGGAGATCCGTCGCGTCGGCGTCCTCGATGGACAGAACCGTCCCGGGCGTGCCCGGCACCAGACCGGCGAGGGTCTCCTGTGTGAGGACGACGGACAGGCCGCTATCCGCGATCATCAGGGCGAGGCGCTCGCGCGGGTAGTCGGGGTCGAGGGGCACGTAGGCGCCGCCGGCCTTCTGGATCGCCAGCGCCCCGACCACGAGGTCGAGCCCCCGGGCGACGTAGAGCCCGACGGGCCGGTCCGGCCCGACGCCATGGGCCCGAAGCGCGTGGGCGACCCGGTTGGCGCGCCCGTCGAGGTCGCGGTAGCGCAAGGTCTGCGTACCGCACACGAGGGCGGTGGCATCGGGCGTGCGATCGACCTGGCGCTCGATCAGCGTGTGGAGGCAGGCGGTCTCGTCGTACGCCGTCCCGGTGCTGTTCCAGTCGAACAGCATCCGCTCGCGCAACGCCTCCGAGATCAGCGGAAGGTCCTCCACCGGACGATCGGGTTCGGCCGCGTAGGCGGCCGCCAATGTCTCGAGGCGCTCGGCCAGGGCCTCGGCCTCCGCCGCCGGCAGGCGACCGGCATCGTAGACGATCAAGGCCTCCCCCGTGCCCGCCACCAGGGTGAGCGGACAATCCGGGAGCGCGTGCTCCGGCGCGGGGGCTGTGGCCTCGACGAGGCCGATCCCGTAGCGCGAGGGGGAGAGCCCCGGGGTACGCCGTGGCAGGTCGGCGAAAGCGGTGGCATGCGCCCGCAGGGAGGCGATCTCGGCCGCGACCGCACGTTCCAGGGCCGCCCCGGACACGCCCTCGGCCTCGATCCGCATCGGCTGGACGGCGGCGAACAGCCCCGGATCGGTGCGCCCGGCCGCCCCCACCGTCGCGTCCGCGTAGGCGACGTCGAAGCGGGGCTCTCCGGAGACGCGGGCGAGATAGGCGGCGAGCGCCGCGATGGCACGGACGCCCGACAGCTCCGGCGGCAGCGCGAGCGGCAGGCTCCGCATGACCGCCGCGCCCGTCCCCGGGGGCCGGATCTCCGGCAGTGCCAGCGGTGCCAGACTAGCGAGGCGTGCCCGCGTCCAGGCCTCGTTGCGGGCCGCCGCTTCCGTCATGGCGGCGAGGCGTTCGAGTTCGTCGGCATCCGGCACCCCCAGGGTATCGCCGACGGCACACCGTGTGTCTGGATTCACGGGTGCGCCGTCCCCATCGGTCAACCCCTCGATCCGAATGGCCTGGTCCAGGGCCGCCACCGTGAGCCCGTCCGAATCGACGCCCAGCACCGTCCCGGGGGGCGACAGCGTCAATGCGCCGGTGGGCGCCACGGAGGCGACCGCGTAGGCGTCCGCGCCGATGCGGATCTTCGGAGTCACCAGGGGATTGGCGTATCCGGGCCCGAAATCGAGGGCGCGGGCGAACCTGGCGAGATCGGCGCCGGACCGGTCGAACCGGAGCAGACCGGCGGCGGCCGGGCGCCGATGCCGGCGGTACATCGTGAGGGCGCCCGCATCCTGCGGCCGGGGTACGAGCCCGCCCGCCTCGATCCCGTCGAGCAATTCGCCGAAAGCTTCGATCCCGGCCTCGAAGCAGCGGCTGTTGAGGGTGAAACCGGTCTCGTCCGGGGCGATGTCGAAGTGGCGCGCGACGTAGATACCGCCCGCATCGATCGTGTCGGTCATGGCGTGCCAAGTGATCGCGTGCGCCGTCTCGCCGTTCAGGATCGCCCAGGCCGGTGTGTTGACGCCGGCGTAGTGCGGTAGCGGACCGTCGTGGAAGTTCGCCGCTCCCTCCAGGGCTCTGCCCCAGACGCTGCGGGGCACGATGCGCAGGTTCGCGATGGAGAGGAACCAGTCGTAGTCGAACTCGGCCAGCGAGGCCGCGACCTCGCCCTCGGCGCCGACGACGCTCAACCCGACGCCCTCGGCCCAGCGCGCGACCGCATCGCTCCCCGTGACCACCGCCATCACGCGGTACCCGCGGTGGAGCGCGATCGCGCCGCACTGCACGAGCAGCGACTGGTCGCCCATGAGAACGAGCCGGATTTCGGAGGGAGCCCTCATCGCACGTCACCTCGGTTCGGAATGCGCTGGCCCAAACGGCTGCGGCCCGTGTCCGGGGCCATTTTCGAGCCGGGCCGCCTCCGGTCTAGGTCGGGGGCCGAGCGAGGCTCCACGCCTTCAATCGGGCGACGCCTACGCCTTGTGGACAGGGGGATTCACCGCATGGGGAACGGGCAGGCCGCCTTTTTGGCCGGACCGCCCATGGGGCCGGCCTCGCTAGCGTGAGGTCCATGCCCGGTGCCCCGCCGCGAGGAGGAGCCGGAACCAGGGTCACGTCGCAAGGGAGCCCGTACGTCCCATGTCCGCGTTCACGCAGCAGGCACCGGAAGCCGAAATCCACGGCGTCGACAGCTCGGAGACCGACATCGCCGTCATCGGTATGGCGCTGCGGGTCCCGGGGGCCCGCAACACGCGGAAATTCTGGGAGAACCTGCGCGGCGGCGTCTCCTCGATCCGCCGGCTCTCGACGGAGGAGCTCGACGCCGCCGGCGAATCACCCGCCCGCTATAGCCTGCCGAACTATGTGCCGGTCTCCGCCGACTTGCCCGACATGGAGATGTTCGACGCCGACTTCTTCGGGATGAGCCCGAAGGACGCCGCCGTGATGGACCCCCAGCACCGCCACTTCCTCGAATGTGCCTGGGAGGCGATGGAGAGCGCCGCCCGACCGCCGGAGTGCGAGGCCGGGCCGGTCGGCGTCTTCGCCGGCTGCGGCATGGGCAGCTACTTCTACGACAACGTCCTCAGCCATCGCGATCTGGTTGAGCAGACCGGCCTGTTCCTGCTGCGGCACACCGGCAACGACAAGGACTTCCTCACCACGCGCGCCTCGTTCCTGTTCGACCTGAAGGGGCCGAGCGTGAGCGTGCAGACGGCCTGCTCGACCTCCCTCGTCGCGGTCCACGCCGCGTGCCAGAGCCTGCTCGCCCGCGAATGCGACATGGCGCTCGCCGGCGGCGTCACCATCGAGCTGCCGCACCGGCGCGGCTACCTCCATCAGGACGGCGAGATCCTCGCTCCGGACGGTGTCTGTCGCGCCTTCGATCATCGGGCCGCCGGCACCGTCTTCGGCTCCGGCGTCGGCGTCGTGGTGCTGCGCCGGCTCGCCGACGCCCTGCGCGACGGGGACCCGATCCAAGGCATCATCAAGGCGACGGCGATCAACAACGACGGTGCCGAGAAAGCCGGCTACCTCGCCCCCAGCATCGACGGGCAGGCCCGCGCCATCGTCGAGGCGCAGGGCCTCGCCGGGATCGGCGCCGACGCGATCCAGTACGTCGAGTGCCACGGCACCGGTACCTACTTGGGCGATCCCATCGAGATCGCGGCGCTCACCCAGGCATTCCGCCAGAGCACCGGGCGCAGCGGCTTCTGCCGCGTCGGCTCGGTCAAGACCAATATCGGGCATCTCGACACGGCGGCGGGTGTCGTCGGCCTGATCAAGGCCCTGCTCGCCCTGCAGCACGGGGAGATCCCCGCGAGCCTCGGCTTCGAGCGGCCGAACCCGTCCATCGATTTCGCCGGCAGCCCGTTCGCGGTCGCCGATCGGTTGACGCCCTGGCCGCGGATCACGGGGCCGCGCCGGGCCGCCGTGAACGCCCTGGGCGTCGGCGGCACCAACGCCCACGCGATCCTCGAAGCCCCTCCCAAGATCGCCGCGTCACCCGCCGGGTCCGGCGGCCCGGAGCTGATCCTGCTCTCGGCCCGGAACCGCGCTGCCCTCGACGCGGCGGGCCGCGACCTCGCGGCCGAGCTCGAACGCCGGCCCGAACTGTTGCTCAGAGACGTGGCCTACACGCTGTTCTCGGGCCGCCGGCACTTCGAGCACCGCCGGGTCCTGGCGGTCGCCGACCGGGCCGAGGCGATCGTGCTCCTGACCGGTGGGGACAGCCGCCGCAGCCACACCCATACGGTGGTGCCGGAGGCGTCCGGCGCCGTCTTCCTGTTTCCGGGCGGAGGTGCGCAGCACCCCGGCATGGCGCGCGGACTCTACGACGGCGAGCCGGTCTTCCGTGCCGCCGTCGACGAGGGCCTCGGCTACCTGCCGCCGGCGGTCGCTTCCGAAATCCGAGCGCATTGGCTCGGCGCGTCGTCGCACGGGGCGGAGGCCGCCGCGTGGCTGCTGCGCCCCTCCCGCCAGCTTCCGGCGATCCTGATCTGCGAGGTCGCCCTCGCCCGGCTCTGGTCGAGCCGGGGCCTCACGCCCGCGGCGCTGATCGGCCATTCCATGGGCGAGAACGCCGCCGCCTGCGTCGCCGGGGTCATGACCTTCCGCGAGGCGGTCGGTCTCGTGCGCCTGCGCGGCGAATTGTTCGATACGGTGACGGGCGGCGGCATGCTCAGCGTCGCCCTCGACGCCAGCCTCTTGCGCGCCCGGCTGCCGGCGGACCTCGACCTCGCCTCCGTGAACGGCCCGGGCCTGTGCGTCGTCTCAGGCCCCGAGGCCGCGCTCGCGGCGTTCGCTGCGGCGCTCGCCGCCGAGGGCGTCGAGGCGGCCCCCGTCGCCATTGCCATCGCCGCGCATTCGCGGATGCTCGACCCGATCCTGCCGCGCTTCGAAGCCTACCTGCGCACGCTGGACCTGCGCACGCCCATGATCCCGGTGGTCTCGAACCTCACCGGAACATGGCTCACCGATGCCCAGGCCCGCGATCCGCTCTACTGGGTCTCGCACCTGCGCGGGACGGTGCGCTTCGCCGACGGGCTCGCGCTCCTCGCCGCCGACCGGGCACGCGTCTACGTCGAGGTCGGCCCCGGTCGCGCCCTGTCGTCCCTCGTGAAAGCACAGGGGACGATCCCGGCCGATGCCATCCTCAACACGCTGCCGCATCCCGACGAGGCGACGGATGTCCGCCTGTCGTTCCTCGCCGCGTTCGGCCGGGCGTGGGCGACGGGCCTGACGCTCGATCCCGGCCGGCTGTGGGCCGGGCGCGGTTGCCGGCGCGTCGCGCTGCCGACCTACCCGTTCCAGCACAAGCGCTACTTCCTCGATGCCGTGGCACGGCGTGCGTCCGACCCGGCCGAGGCGGTGCCGACGCGCCGGCCCGATATCGCCGAATGGGGCTACCGACCGGTCTGGCGCCAGTCGGCGGCGCCCCTGGAGGCACAGTGCGATCCCCTGCCCCGCACGTGGCTGGTGTTCCACGATGGGGAGGGCGTCGGCCCGGATCTCATCGCCCGCCTGCGCACCGCCGGCCATAGGGTCACCGAGGTGGTGCCGGGCGATCAGTTCGGCCGCCGTGGCCTCGACTCTTACGCACTCTGCGCCGAAGAGGGCCGGCCCGCCTACGAAGCCCTGGTCCAGGCCCTCGACGCGGATGGACGCCGGCCCGACCGGATCCTCCACCTGTGGCTGCTGACCCGCGAAGAGCGGGTCCGGCCCGGGTCGAGCGCCTTCCACCACACCCTGGAACGCGGCTTCTCCTGCCTCGTCGGGCTGATGCAGGCGTTGGGCGAGGCCGCGCCGGTCCACGTCACCGTGGTGACGAACGGGATGCAGGCCGTCGGCGGTCGTGTGCCCGCCCATCCGGACAAGGCGACGGTGCTCGGGCCCGCCCTGGTCATTCCGAAGGAGATGGCGGGCGTCACCATCCGCACCATCGACATGGATTGGCCCGAACCCGCCGCTCCGGCACGCCTCGGCCGGCGGCCCCGCCCCGCAGCGCCGGAGGGCGGCGACCTCGAACGGCTGTGGGACGATCTCATCGCCGAGCCCGGCACCGAGACGGTGGCCTACCAGTGTGCGCGGCGCTGGACGCAAGGTTTCGCCCCCCTCGCCCTCGACGCGGCGGAGGCGGGCCGCGCGCGTCTGCGCGAGGGTGGCGTCTACCTCGTCACCGGCGGCCTCGGCGACATCGCGGGCACGATCTGCGAGGCGCTGGCGCGGCAGTACCGGGCGCGCCTCGTGCTGGTCGGACGCTCGATCCTGCCCGAGCGCGACCTGTGGGACGATCTCCTGCGGGTCCATGGCATCGAGGGGCGGACAGGCCGCTCGATCGCGCGGATCCGCCAGCTGGAAGCCCTTGGGGCGGAGGTGCTCTACGGGTGCGCCGACGTCAGCAATCCGGAGGAACTGCGCGCGATCATCGCGCGGGCCCACGCCAGGTTCGGGCCGATCAACGGCGTGATCCATACAGCCGGCCTGGTGCGGGACGGCCTCGTCGCCATGAAGTCCGAGGCCGACATCGAGGCGGTGTTCGCCCCGAAGATTCAGGGCACGCAGAATCTGCACGCCCTGCTGCGCGACGACCCCCTCGATCTGTTCGTGCTGTTCTCCTCCACCAGCGCCGACACCGCGCCGGCCGGTCAGGTCGATTACGTGGCGGCCAACGCCTACCTCAACGCCTTCGCGGAGGCGGCCGCCGGGCACGGCACCTGCCGGACGGTGGCGATCCACTGGGGCATCTGGAACGAGATCGGCCTCGCCGCCCGCTCCGTTGCGCCCGCGCGGACGCCGCCGGTGCGGCCGACACCGCGTGGTCCGCTGTTCACGGCCTGGACCGAGGACGGGGCCGGCGGCACTTGTCTGGAAGGGCGCTGGAGCGCGACGGACCATTGGATTCTCGACGAGCACCGGATGGCCACGGGCGAGGCGATCTGGCCCGGGACCGGCTATCTGGAAATCGCCGCCCAGGCCCTGCGCGAGCACGGCATCGAGGGCGGGTTCGCCCTCGAGGATCTGATCTTCCTGCGCCCGCTGCACGTGCCGGACGGTGAAGCCTGCCGGGTTCAGGTGCGCCTGGAGCCCGACCAGGACGGTTTCCGCCTCGACGTGCGCAGCCTCGTGTCGGCGGGCGCCCGGACGGGGTTTCGCCGCCACGCGCGCGCCCGGATCCGTCTGCTCCCTGCCGCATCCCCGCGCGGAGATGCGCCACAGGCCACCGGGACGTTGCCGTCGGCCATTCCCTCCGTACAGGAGGCGCATCTGCGCTTCGGGCCGCGCTGGCGTGTCCTGCGCGGCCTTGCCATCGCGGACGGTACCGCGACGGCGCGCCTCGCCCTCGATCCGGCCTTCCGGGCCGATCTCGACACGGGCTACCGCCTGCATCCGGCGCTCACCGACATCGCCACCGGCTGCGCCATGACCCTCGTGCCGGCCTACGATGCGGGCGCGGCCCTCTGGGTGCCCGTCTCCTACGGACACGTACGGGTGCATGCCTCGATGCCCGCGGAGGTGACGAGCCGGATCCGGCTCGGCGTCGCCGAGGGCGGCGAGGGCTTCGCGAGCTTCGACATCGTGATCACCGATGCGGCGGGCGAACCCGTGCTGGAGATCGAGGGCTTCACCGTGAAGCGCCTCGACGGCGGCGTCACCCTGGGCGCGTCCGATGCCGGCATCGAGTTCGTGGCCCCGCGCGCCGATCCATCGCAGGCGTCGTCGCCGGCGGTGCAGGCCCTCGCCGCGATGGTCCGCCAGGGCATCCGGCCGGAAGAAGGTGGCGAGGCGCTGTTCCGGGCGATCGGGGCCGGGCGGCCGCAGGTCATCGTCAGCTCGATGGATCTCGAGGCCCTGCGCGCCCGCGCCGCCGCACCGCAAGCCGAGGCCGCCGCCCGGACCGAGCTTTTCGAGCGGTCCGGGAACGAGGACGCCTACGTGGCGCCCCGCTCCGAGACCGAGCGGGTGCTCGCCGGCTTCTGGACGGAACTCCTCGGCATCGGCCGGGTCGGCATCGAGGACAACTTCTTCGACGTCGGTGGTCATTCCCTGATCGCCGTGCGCCTCCTGCGCAAGATCCGCACGCGCTTCGCCACCGATCTGCCGATCTCGGTTCTGTTCGAGGCGCCGACGATCGCGGCCTTCGCGGTCCTGCTCGGAGACCGGCCCGAGGCGGCGGCACTTTCCGGGACGGGCGACGCGGATCCGGCCCCGGCGGAGGCGGCGCCCAGACGGCTGCACGTCGTGCCGATGTGGGTGCGGGCGGACGATGCGCGCACGCCGTTCTTCCTCTGTGCCGGCATGTTCGGCAACGTGCTCAACCTGCGCCACCTCGCGCTCCAACTCGGGAGCGAGCGGCCGGTCTACGGCCTGCAGGCCCGCGGGCTCTACGGCGAGCACGCTCCCCACGAGACCTTCGAGGACATGGCACGGGACTATTGCGCGGAGATCCGCGCGGTCCAGCCGCGGGGGCCCTATCTGCTCGGCGGCTTCTCCGGCGGCGGCCTCGCGGCCCTGGCGATGGCCCGGCGCTTGGCGGAGGAAGGCGAGGCGGTGCCGGTCGTCCTGCTCCTCGATACGCCGGTTCCCCAGCAGGTGACGCTCTCCCTCTCCGACCGCCTCGCGATGAAGGTGCAGGAATTCCGGTCGCAGGGGGGGAGCTTCCTCGGCGCTTGGATCAAGCGGCGCGCCCGCTGGGAGGCGATGCGCCTGCGCGAGCGGATGCAGGCGCCCGAAACACTCGGGACCGAGCAGTTCCACGACGGCGCCATCGAGGCCGCCTTCCGTCGTGCCCTCGAGCTGCTCGTGCTGGAGCCGTATTCCGGACGGGTCGTCCTCTACCGGCCGGAGGTCCAGGTCGCCCACCGCCTCTCGGGAGGACGCCGATTGGATGTGAACCGCTCCCTCATCCTGGAGGACAACGGCTGGGCGCCCTACGTGCCGGACCTCGATATCGTTCACGTCGCCGGCAACCACGACAGCATGGTGCTGGAGCCCAACGTCCGGGTGCTCGCCGCCCGGATGCGCCGCCATCTCGCCGATGCCGAGGCGGCCCCGGCCGAGCCCTCCCGCTTCGACCCCTCCCGATCCGCGCCCGCCGCGGCCCTCGCCTGATCGGCCACGCCCGATGCGGCGTCGAAGGCCCGGCCGCCGGACAGGCGGCCGGGCTTTCGTACGGTCGGCCCCCCGTTAGCGTCGGTCGTCGATGGGCTGCCTTCAGCCCGTGCCGTCGGAGGATGGGTCGAACGGCGTCCAGCCGGGTGCGCGCCACAGTTTCCAGCGCCAGCGCAGGGCCTTGCTCAGCCGTTCGACCCGGGCGCCGAGGAGGCCCGCCTGCGGGCGCCAGTGCGCGCGCTCCATGTAGGGCCAGAAGATCTCCGTCGCCTGGCTCCGCAAGCGTGCCGCGCAAGCCGCCGGATCGGGTTCCGGCTCACGCGCGGCGGTTGCGGCGACGGTACCGGCGAAGTCCTGCAACGCCCTCGCCGTCTGCGGGTCGATCCCTTCGGGAGCCCAGGTGCCGATCGGTGCACGCCCGGTCATCGCCGCATAGGTGACGAGGGCCAGGGCGTAGTGGCCGAGGCGCGTCGGATGAACTTGGTCTTGGATGAGCAGCGCAGTGGTTCGGCCGGCATCCTTTTCCGGCCATCCCGGAGGCGCGGACCCGTTCGCCGCCCGCTCGATCAGCGTGACGAGGGCGGTGGCGGCGGGGAGGATGGCGATGGGGTTGCCCCGCCGGGCGGCCACCGAGCGCCGGTTGGCCGCCGCGACGAGGCAGTGCCAGAGCGGAGCCGCCGCGCGCTCGTAGGCGATCCAGGCGCTCGGCTCATCCTTGTCGTCGAGGGACATCCACGGAACGTAAAACCATGTCTTGATCCCCGGATTGGCGGCAGAGGCGCAGTCGTGCAGCCGACCGAGCGCGCCGATGGTGTCGTTCCACAGGAACGCACCCATGAGGTCGTGCTGCTCGGTCACCACGAGGGTGTCGTAGAGCCCGCCTGGCCCGTCCGGGTCCGAGGCCTCGTCGGTCACGAACGCGCCGTCACGGCAGGCACGCTGCCGGATCGTCGATCCGGAGCCGTGGCGCCGGCCCCAGGCGAGCGGCTGTCCCAGGCTTGCGGCGATCCGTTCGAGATCGTCGGGAATCGGCCGGTCGGTCAGGCTGTGTCCCGAGATGAAGATTCGCGCCGGAGCGGCCGCCTCGTCCGCCCGGGCCGGTCCGGTGCTCGGAGCGAAATGGCTAACAGCCAGGAGGTGAGCGGCGAGGCCGGCGGCCGCGAGACGGCGCGGCCGCCGGCCCGGACGGTCACGGCGTTCCACTGCGATCGGTCCTGGTCCAGGCGACCGGCGTCCGTGCCAGGAGCCGCTGGTAGAGGACGGCGTTGCCCGCGAGGTAGGCCATGAGCGCACGTGGCCCGCCGCCGCCATGGCCCTCGGCACCCGCCAGTCGCCAGCCGGCGACGATCGCGACCGTAAGGGACGCCGCACTGGCCGCACCGATGGCGAACGGCACCGGCGAAGCGCCCGCCACGGCCGCGGCGGCGGCGATCGCCACGAGGGCGGCATTGGCCAGAAGCAGCAGCGTCAGGGGCGGCACCATCGCGTCGAGCATCTGGGCCACGCATGCGCGGTCGCCGCGGCGCAGACCGGTGATGAGCTGCGGCAGCGCCGTGCGGATCTGTCCCAGATGCCCCCGCTGCCAACGCTCGCGCTGACTCGCGACGGCGGGTTGCGCCGTCGGAAACCGGCTCGTCACGAGCGCCGCATCGCACAGCATCGGGGCGTGCCCCGCCAGGGCGCAGTCGAGGCCGAGCTTCAGGTCCTCGACGATCTCGCCGCTGTCGAGCCGGGCCTGCGCGATGATCGGCCAGGGGAAAGCCATGCCGCTGCCCGTGAGCTGGCAGGGCAGGCCCAGGGCGGCGAGTCCGCGCGGCCGGAGCGCGTTCTTCACGAAAAAGGCGAACTCCGCCACTTTGAGGCCCGGACGGGCACCGGGCGGGGCGAGGCAGAGGTAGCGCGCCTGGACGGGACGCCCGTGGGCCAGCGCTTGCCCCGCGAGGGCGTCGAGGGCACCGGTGCCGAGATGGCAATCGGCATCGACGAACACCACCACGTGCGGCGCCGCAGCCTGCAGGTGCCGGATTCCCGCATCCATGGCGTAGCCCTTGCCGCGCGCGAACGGGTTCTGCCGCACCACCACCTCGGCGCCGGCCGCTGCCGCGACCTCCGCCGTGCGGTCGGTACAATTGTCGGCCACGACGACGAGCCGATCGTCCGGCAGCAGCTGTGCCCGGACGCTGTCCAGGGTCGCGCCGAGGTGCCGCTCCTCGTCATGCGCCGGGACGACCACTGCGAGCGAGCGCCGATCCCGCGAGGGAGGCAAGGGCGAAGGCCGTGATCGCGGCCGATGGGCGGCCGCGATCTCAAGGCAGAACAGGGCGGCGGGAATTGCCAGGATCACCGCCACGAGACCGAGGAGGCCTGACAGCAGGAAGAGCGGCACGGTCATCGGAGCCTCGCATCGTTTCGGCCCCCGAGCGGGCGCCCCGCCTCAGGGTTTGCCGATCCGAATCGCGCTCCAAGGCTTCGTCGTGCCTCAAAAGGAAGGCGTCCCTACCGCCTTCGCGTGAGACCGTTCGCCTGCATCGACCCCTTCGCCCACCTTCCGGGGACGGGCCTCTCCGGAGGGCGCATCGAAGCCGTTCAGCAACGCGCCCGATGGAACCGTCCGGAGCCGAGCATCGAGAATTCGAGGTATTCGGAAGTCGTCCGGTGAAGTGGAGATCTGTTGTTCCAATAATATACCGACGATTTCGATCGGTTTTCCGCGAATGTTCGCCCGATATGCGTAGTTTGTGACCCTGCGGCTGCGTGCATCTGTGTCCAGCGAAGTCTTCGGTGCGGGGCCGGCCAACGCGACGCGGGTGGTCGGCATGCACCGCGTTCGAGTCCTTCCTGGAGCGGAACCATGCCGATCGGTCTGGCCGGCGCAGTCAGCCTGCGCGAACATTTCTTCAATGCACCCTTCGACGGTCTCGATCGGTCCGAGGTTCTCTCGCTGCTCGCTCAGGATCCGCCGCGAGACTTCGAGGCGCGATCGTTCCGCTACGTCGTCACCCCCAATGTCGACCACGTGGTCCGCCTGAGCGCGGACCCGTCCCTCGCCCCCTGCTACGAGGCCGCCTGGCTCTCGCTCTGCGACAGCAAGCCGATCCTGGTGATGTCGCGGTTGCTGACCCGCGGCGGATTTCTGCACCTTCCGGGCTCGACGCTCACCGAGATCCTGTTCCGGACCGTGATCCGCCCGGGGGATCGCATCGCCCTGGTGGTCGCCAGCGACGCCATCGCGGCGGATATGCGGGTTTCCTTCCCGGACCTCGATCTCGCGATCCTCACGGCACCGCCCGACATCGACGGCGATCCGGCGGCCTTCGCGACCTGCGTCGCTTTCGTCGCCCGCAGCCGCGCCCGCTTCACCTTCATCGCCATCGGCGCGCCGCGCTCCGAGCGGATCGCCTTCCAGGCCTCCCTCGATCCCGACGCGTGCGGAACCGCCCTGTGTATCGGCGCTGCGCTGGAATTCCTGCTCGGCCGCAAGCGCCGCGCTCCGCTCTGGATGCAGCGGACGGGCATCGAATGGCTTCATCGCCTCGCCAGCGAGCCGCACAGGCTCTGGCGTCGCTACCTCCTCGCGGTGCTGCCGTTCGGACGCCTCCTGCTGAAGGAGGGTCTCGCGCGGCTGCCGTCCCGGCGCGCCCTGCCGCCCCGGACGGTCAAGTCCTGAGCACCCGACGCTCCCCATCGGAACCACGGATCGAAGGACGTGCCGGCGATGAAGATCGCGTACCTGATGAACACCTATCCGTTGCCGAGCACGACCTTCATCCGGAGGGAGATCGAGGCGATCGAGGGACTCGGGCACCGGATCCGGCGCTACGCCGTGCGTGCCTGGCCGCAGGCCCTGGTCGATCCCCGCGATCGCGCCGAGCGGGCGGCGACGCATTACCTGCTCACGCGCAACCTGCGTGGTCTGCTGGGCGCGGCCGTGCGCGAGATGCTGGGCAATCCGCGCGGCCTCGCCCGGAGCCTCGGACCGTGGCTGACGCTCGCGCGCGCCGCTCGCAACGGGCCGGTGCGGCCGGTCGCCTACCTCCTGCAGGCGGCCTACCTTCGCCAGCGCGCGGCGGCCGAGGGGATCGACCACATCCACGTGCACTTCGCCACGAATGCCACCACCGTGGCGATGCTGGCGCGGCTCATGGGCGGGCCGAGCTACAGCTTCACCGCCCATGGCCCGGACGAATTCGAAGAGCCGGAGCGGCTGGGCTTCTCCGACAAGATCGCGCAGGCCCGCTTCGCGGTGGCGATCTCGCGGTACTGCCAGGATCGCCTCATCGGACTTGCCCGCCCGGAGGACGGTTCGAAGATCCGTGTGGCGCGCTGCGGGCTCGCCCTCGAGGAGTTCGCGGCGGTGCGCCCGCGCTGGACCGACACCCAGACCCTCGTCTGTGTCGGACGCCTCTGCGCCGCCAAGGGCCAGGTGATGATTCCGGCGGCGGTCGCGGCCCTGCGCGGACGCTTCCCCGACCTCAAGGTCGTCCTGGTCGGCGACGGCGATCGCCGGGCCGAGATCGAGGCGGCCTGTCGCCGCCACGGCGTCGCGGACCGGGTGATCCTGCACGGCTGGGCGAGCAACGCGGAGGTACGCTCCCTCGTCGCCGCGAGCCGCGCCCTTCTGCTCCCGAGCTTCGCCGAAGGCCTGCCCGTCGTGATCATGGAGGCCTTCGCCCTCGGTCGCCCGGTCATCTCGACCCATGTCGCCGGCATTCCGGAGCTGCTCGATGCGCGGTGCGGCTGGCTGATCCCGCCCGGCGACGTCGAAGCGCTGACGCAGGCGATGGAAGCGGCCCTCCTCGCGACGCCCGACGAACTCACCGCCAAGGGTGCGGTGGGACGGGAGCGCGTCGCGCGCTTGCACGATCGCCGCGCCCTCGCCCGAACCCTGTGGCGGCTGTTCGAGGAGGCCGGCGCAATCCGTCGCCCCGCTTTCGCCGACGAACGCGCGGGTGCGAGCACCATATCGTCGGCCGGACTGGCTGATCAGGTTTGACGTCCGAGTCCGTGGTTTCGATCGAAATATTCGATGTCACATCGATAGTAAGTATTCATATATGTAGCTGCGATGTCTAAAATTATAAATAACAAGCTGTATAATATTCAGACGTGAGACGATTATTTATTTAGAATTTATTTCTATTTTCCCGCAACGTCCATCGTCCATTCGTTGTCAACGAGGCCGGTCATGAGCGCGCAGGCTGCCGCAACGTCACAGGGCATCGCATCGCTGGCGCAGCCCTGGCTGCTCGGGGCCGAGCAAATGGGTCTTCCGACCGCCGGCGAGGCGATAGGCCTCGACCGGCCGGTTGGCACGATGGTCGCGCTCGAGGCGGCCATCCTCGACGCGCTTCCCGCCAGTGCCGGACCAGCCGCACTGCTCGACGCCGGGGCCGGCGAGGCGTGCGGGCTCACCCTGCCGCGCTCGCCGCTCGACGAGACCGATCTGGCGCTCAAGCGCGGCTTCGACCTCGTGGTCGCGGCGCTGCTGGTCTTCCTGCTGGCGCCCCTCCTCGTCGCCGTCGCACTCCTGATCCGCTTCACTTCGGAGGGACCGGTGCTGTTCCGGCAGACGCGCGGCGGCCTGCACGGGCGCCCGTTCGAGATCTACAAGTTCCGGACGATGACGGTTCAGGAGAACGGCACGGCGGTGGTCCAGGCCCGGCGGGGCGACCCGCGGGTGACGCCGCTCGGTCGCTTCCTGCGCAGCAGCAGCCTCGACGAGCTGCCGCAGCTCTTCAACGTGCTGAAAGGCGACATGTCGATGATCGGCCCGCGGCCGCACGCAGTCGACCAGGAGCGGGACTTCGCCCTCCGGGTCGCCGATTACGCCCTGCGCCACCATGTCAGGCCCGGCATCACCGGCTGGGCTCAGGTCTGCGGCTATCGCGGCGAGACCCGGACCGAGGACGCCCTCGCCCGCCGGATCGCGTTGGATCTGCAATACATCGAGCGTTGGAGCTTCTGGCTCGATCTGTGGATCATGGTCCGGACCTGCCGGGCGGTGCTCGCTCCGCAGAACGCCTACTGATCCCGATCACGCGGGCTCGGGTCGAAGCCCCTCGCGGGCCTCGAACCTCCGGGTTGCCCCTGGGCGCGCGCCAAGCGGACCGCAGGGACAGACCATGTCACGCGCGACGGCCGCCGACGGTACGCGCCGCCCCGCAGCTCAGGGTCGAACCGGGAGCTGCGCGAGGACCGCGCCGGCCTGGTTCCGGATCACCAGCGACCAGCCGACTTCATAACCGTGCAGCTCCCCCAGTACCGCGTCGGCTTCCGCGAGGGCATGGTCGAGATCGGTGACCTCGACGCCCTCCTCGTCGCGCAGGATGGTCTGGCCATCGGTCAGGTCGAAGTACAGCCGCAGTTTCGCGCCCGCCGCCGTACCGGGGTCGGCCATGGGCCGACGGCTGGAATCGGAGGCGCGCGTCATCGAGCCGGGCTCCGGGCCTGTGTCGCGAGCTTGGCCTGCGCCGCGAGATGGAGCCACAGCGCAGCGGTGGTGACGATGGTTTGTTGTACGGTGTATTCCTGCTGCATCACCATCCCGGGGTGTTCGATCAGGTATTCGAAATAGGGCATCGCGAAGCGGGCGGGATGAATGCGCCGATGGGCCGGCGCGGTCGAATCGCCCTCCGGGAAGATAGCCCAGGCCGGACCGAACAGCCATTCCGGAGAGAAGGCCGATTGAGGCCCGAACCCGTAGATCGTGATGCCGGGTGGCACCGGCACGCCCATGGCACGATGGTCCTCGTGAAGCGGATGCCGGACCTGCCGGACCCCGATTCCCGTCGTCAGGCTCAAGCCCAGCTGGTTGGTGCCGAGCAGCCCTTGCGCGGTCTGCATCATCAATCCTAGCAGCTCGGGGTTCCCGCTCAACCGGTGAGCGCGGAGGAACAGGCGGGTCATTCCTTCGCCCGGCGCGGTGCCCTGGCCCCAGCCCGCGGGCGCGTAGGGGTGCTTCATGCTGGGATAGGTCCCGCCGCGCTGAACGGCCGCGAACCCGGTCGCCTCGCGGACCAGGCCCACGTCGATCCGTGTGCGGATCTCGGGTTCGGCCTGCGCGGCCCGGGCGTAATCCCAGGCCGCATCCGCCCGGCGCTCGGCGATCCCGAACCCCGTGCTCCAGGCCTCCTCGAAGAGCTGCCCGAACGCCCGTCCCTCGCCCAGCCGGAACAGGGCCGCGGCGGCGGCGACGCGGAATTCCCCCGTCAGCCGCTGCAGCGTCGCCCGGCGTGTTTCCCAGGGCACCGCCGCGAACAGGTCGGTGCGCCGTGCCACCGCGAGGGCATCCGCATAGGCCGCGTCGGGGTCGTTGAAACCGGCCTCGGCCCAGCGCCACGCCCGCAATGCGCTTTCGCGGAACAACTCCGCCAACGCGGCCTGCCCGGCCTCGCGCAGGACCCGCGCGAGGCCGGCGGCCGCGCCGGCGTAACGGTAGGTGGCGAGGGGATCGGGGGCGTAGGCGAAGACCCTGTGGTGTTCGAGAAAGCTCGGCTCGCCGAGGAGCGGGTAGCGGGCACTCTCGATGCCGCCGCTCACGCCGCCGTCCGGCCCCTGGAGACGGCGGAAGAAGTCGAGGAGCCAGATCGGCTCGTGCAGGAGATTGGGCAGGGCGTCGGCGGTGGCGTAGATCGGATCGTCCAGCACCTCGCTCGAACGGGGCAGGCCGAAATCGGCGGTCCGGAGGTGTGGCGGAAGGCCCTCGAATACCTCGAGGAGGAGCGTCGCCACATCGACGTGCTGGATCCGGCGGTCCCAATCGCCCGCATCCATGTAGCCGCCCCAGACGTTCGACGGGGCATTCCCCCCGGTGAGCCATGCCGGCTCGGCCCCCACCTCCGACGAGGCGAACCCGTCCAGTCCCTCCGTGGACCAGGCAAGCGGCATCCGGCTCCGGCGGACCGGGGCCTCGGGCATCGGCCGGAAGGCGGCGGGGCGGCGATAGCCGAAGCGTCCGTCGAGGGCGATCCCGCTGCGGTGATTGTACAACCCCCCGATCGCGACCCGCGCCGCGCCGAGCCAGACTTCGTCTCCGACCGGGAAGGGATCGGAAACGCCGAGCCCGGGGATCCAGAGGCGGTAGCGGCCGGGGCGCTTCGGCTGCCAGGCTGAGTAGTCGAGTTCGAACACGAACGTGCCGGCGCGGTTCGCCGCATGGGCCGGCGCGACGGTGCCGCCGGTGCGGTCGGAGACCGGGAGCGGTCGGTCCGGCCTTGCCGCCACGAAGCCGTCCGGGGTAGGCTGCGCCACCGTGGCGAAGATCGGAATCCGGTCGCCGCCGAGTCCTTCGAGGGCGATCCGCTGGCCGTCCCGCAAGCCATGGGCCCGGGCCGAGACCTGTCCGTCGCGGGCCCGGAACG
This sequence comes from Methylobacterium sp. Leaf87, assembly GCF_001422775.1. Taxonomy (NCBI): domain Bacteria; kingdom Pseudomonadati; phylum Pseudomonadota; class Alphaproteobacteria; order Hyphomicrobiales; family Methylobacteriaceae; genus Methylobacterium; species Methylobacterium sp. Leaf87. The sequence continues at coordinate 122,026 of NZ_LMMI01000056.1, forward strand.
TGCCGATGGGTCGACGGAGGCCGTCGGCGTCCACGCTGTCGGCCAAGGGTTTGGGCAGGCCGTTGGTGGGCTCCGGTGTGTCGGGTGTGGCCCGCAGGCCGATGTCGCCGGAGAAGGCCGCCGCGCCATTCTCATCCAGGATTGCGAAGCGCTTCACCCCGTAGCGGCGAAAATCCACGGCCCCCAGGTCGGGGCCACCCGGCAGCCAGAGGGCGAGGTAGGCGGTCTTGGCGATGTCGGCCGGGGCGTGCCCGAGTTGGGTGCCGCGTAGGGCGAGGGCCCGGGTGGTGCGGTCGTCGTAGGTGAAGGCCGTCGGTGGCAGCAGGTTGCCGGGCCACGCGAGGGTGTGGGTTCCGCGCGGAACCGGGCCGTCGAGCTTGAGATAGATCTGATGGCGGAAGCTCGCGCCCGTCCGGGTCGCGCCGCCCTCATCGTAAAAGATCCCCGATTCGTAGGGCATCGATTTGCGGTAGACGGCCACCACCCGGCGGCCGCCGATCAGGCCGTAGCCCGCAGCGGCGTCGATCGCCCCCCGATCGAGGTGATGACCCGGCGGCGCGTCGCTCGAACGCAGGTGGTCGCGCTTGGGGCCGATCACCTGGGCCCACGCGTCCCCGTGCCGGACCCAGGTGCCGGGCGCCTCGGATCGGGGCGCATCGAGGGCGAGGATGCGGCCCGGCACGAAGGGCGGGTCGCGCACCTCCACGGCGAGGATGTCCGGGGTGGCGACCGTGATCTCCTGAACGCTCACCAGGCCGGGAGCCGGTTCGGTCCGGGCGGGTTGAACGCTCGGGGCCGCCGCGAGGAGCAGGCTGGCGAGGATCGAGCGGGTGACCACCCTGCCCCCCCCGATGCCTGCCGGGGGGGGCAGGGTGAGCCGTGCGTTGCCCACTTTCATCGGCCATCCGGAACCCGAGCCGATGTTCCGGCCAATCCAGTATCGAGCGCGGGTGACTCGCGCGAGGACGACGCGGCCGGGCACGGTTCAGAGATACCGCCGCAGGAGTTCGGCGCGGGTGCGATAGACCGTATCCTCGTCGAACTGCGTGCCGGTGCGGGCCGCGGCCCGTATCAGGCCCGCGAGACCCGCGCGGTCGCGGTCGAGGTCTGTGAGCCCGGAAACCAACGCATTCCCATCGTCCATCCGAACGAGGCGCCCTCCTCCGTCCTGGCCTATCAGGTCCTCCGAGTAGGGACTGCCGTAGCCGATGAGCGGCGTGCCGCAGACGAGGGCCTCGATGAGACATCGGGGGGATTCGGGCGTGCGATGGCAGAACAGGAACAGGTGGGCCGCGCGCATGGCAGCCAGAAGCTTCTGGCGATCACCCTCGAAGCCGGGCAGCGCCACACAATCGGCGAGGCCGAGTTCGCCCGCCCGTGCCTGCATGGTCTCGCGCAGGGGGCCATCGCCCCACCAGGTCGCCGTGAACCGCATCCCGCTCTGCCGAGCCCGATGGAGCGCGTCCAGCCAGTCGAGCGGCCCCTTCATGGCGTCGGCCCTGCCGACATAGACGATCTTCAGCGGCTCGCCCTTCAGGAGAGCGCGGCATTTGTCCGCGAGCGCGGTCTCCGTGACGAGGTCGTCGCGGGTGGTGTGGGTGTCGTAGACACAGAACGGGTTCCGCGCATGGGGGGCGTAGGTCCGGAACGTATCCTGCCCCTGGAACAGGCCGAGATGGCTGCGCGCGATCAGGTGCTGATGGTAGCGTACCATCAGTGGCAGCGTGAGCGCGTTCTTCATGCGTCTGCGGAGCGGTGCATCCGTCCCTGTCCGGCGGATCACCTCGTGCTCGACCCGGTCGAACCAGACGGCGTAGGGCCGCCGTCGGCGGATCGATTCGAGGGCGGCGACGCCGCCCCAGTCTCCGGCGAGTGAGCCGAGGGTGTAGCAGAGATAGCGGCTTCTCCGGACGAGGTCCGTCAAGCGGCGGCGCGTCCCGGCGTACCGCGCCGCGAACGTCGCGATGCGGTAGGCCTCCGGCAGGGCGACGACGGACAGGCGATCCGCGCAGGCGAGATCGTCGACCGGACGCCAGACGGTGGAAGCCTCACCAACGGCGGGCGGACCTGCGCCCGCGTCGATGCCCGTATAGGTGATCCGAGCGAAGTTCTCGCCCCAGCGATCGAGGCCCGCGCAGGTCTGATCGTCGAGGCACAGCCGCCCCCCGATCCGCCGCAACGCCACGTGGGTGACGAGAAACACGCTGTCCGGGACCGGGTCGGAGGCCGGGAGGGCGATCGCTTCGCCGTGCGTACCGAAACCTCCGTCGCCGTTCGTGTGCGATCGCGCTGCGACGGCGAGCGGGTCTCGTGCGAGAATCGTGGAATCCGATCGGTGGGACATCTGCGGTTCGCCTGCCGGTGGAGATCGGCCCGACGACGCTAGGAACGCGTAAGGATCGGCACAACACCTTCTTTGTACGCGGTGCCCGCATGGCCTCGTCCCGAAGTGGTACGATGGCCGGTGGTCCGGTCGAGCCCTCGCCGCGACCGCCGAGCGCTCCTGCCCTGCTCAGCCGAACCGGAAGCGAAGTAATCCCTGCTCCCCTCGTGTCGCACGGGTTACGTCGCGGGCCGGAGCGCCTTGCGTTCGGGCCTTGGCGACAAGGATCGCATGGACGCCGGCATCGACGCCGGCATGTGTGCCCGCACTTGCACTTGATAGGTCACGCCGAGGATCAGTCCGATCGCCACCGCGAGGAGGTACAGACTATCGCGCAACAGCAGGATGTATTCGAGGGTCGAGTGAAGACAGACCATCAGGAGGCCGACGCCGAGGCCGATGAGCAGATCGCCCTCCGGGCCGGCTCGGCTCGGCCAACCGATCCGGAAGGTGGTGACGAGAGGGTAGCCCAGCAGAAGCACGAAGGCGACGAGGCCGAACCAGCCGGTCTCGGAGGCGGCCAACAGGTAGGCGTTGTGGACGAGGTTGTTCCGGTTGCCCTCGTTGGCGATGACGCCGGCGCGTTCCGAGTAGCCGAAGTTCTTGGCGACATAGACGTAGTGGTTCGCGCCAACTCCGAGCGGGTTGCCGAGCAGGATGGCGGTCGCTGCCCGCTCGAAGGCCGCCCGCTCGTCGTATTCCTCCTCGCGTAGGGGATCGCGTTCGAAGCGCTTCTCGAACGAGGTGACGGCGAGCGGTGCGAAGCTCAGGGCGACGCAGGAGCCGGCGATGCCGAGCAAGCCCTTGCGCAGGGTCAGATGGCGCAGGCTCGACAGCACGTAGATCAGCACGAGGCCGAGAGCCGCGTAGAGCAGCGCGGCCCGCGACGTCGTGAGCACCACGGTCGCCATGCCGGTAAGCGGTACCAGGATGGTGGCCCAGCTTCGACGGCCGGCGAGCAGGAGCGCGACTTGAGGCAGCACCGCGAGGTGGAGGACGAGGCCCAGGGTGTTCTGGTGAGCGAAGGTTCCGCTGGTTTGCACGATGCCGAGGCCGAAGCGTTGGTAGGCCGTGATGGCGCATTCGAGGACGACGCCGAGCGCCATTCCGGTCAGCAGGTTGCCCGCCACCTTCGGATCGGTGCTCGCCCGTGCCACGACGATGAGCAAGAGCGCGGCGCGGCAGATCTGCCAGAAGTAGAAGAAGGCCGCCGTGGGCTCCGCCGCCTGGCCGATCGAGAGCAGGACGGCGACGAGGTAGAGCGCCAGAATGATCGAGAAGGACGAGCGCAAGGGCGGCCGCGCGAGCCCGACATAGATCGCCAGACCGAGGAGATCGAAGGCGCTGACCTCGATTCCGCTGACGAGGCCGGGCCAGTCCGCCCCCCAGCTCAGCACTGCGAAATCGAGCTGTGGCAGCCCCGGCTGCAGGAACGGCAGCAGGCCCATCAGAATCCACAGCCGCTTGCCGAGCACAGCACCGCCGCGGACCCAGACGGCGAACGGCACCATCATGCCGAGGCCGGTGGCGAGGATCAGCTCTTTCACCACGGTCGCTCGTTCCCGTTCATGCCATCGAATGCCTGACATTCGTGACGCGACGATAGCGGCCCACGCTCACGGGGCGTGCCTGCGTCGTTCTGAGGAGCCGGCTCACCCGAGGTCGGTAGGCCGTACGCCCTTCGGCGCGGGTTCGGAGAAGCCGTCCTGCGAATGGCAGCGTTCGCGGGCGCCGGACCCCTTCTAGGCTGACCGCCGCAGCAGCCGAGGCCGGCTGGCGAACGGATCAGGCGGGCAGGGCGACACGTGATCCCTCGGCACGCGTGATCCCGGCCGGCCGTTCTGTCTGATTTCCGGCGAGTGACTTGTTCCAGGAGCGCACCCGATGAGCACACTGACGATCTCGCGTGGCGCGATCCTCAGCGGCAGCGCGTGGATCATCGGCATCTACGGCGTCAGCGTGATCGTGCGCTTCGCCTCCAACGTCCTGCTGTCAAGGCTCGTCGCGCCGGAGATCTTCGGGATGGTGGTGGTGATCCTGGCGATCCGGATGGGGGCCGAACTCCTGTCCGATGTCGGCCTCGGTCAGAACGTGGTCAACAATCCCCGCGGTGATCAGCCGGCCTTCTACAACACGGTCTGGACCCTGCAGGTGCTGCGCGGGCTGTTGCTGTGCGGGCTGTGCTGCGCCTTCGCGGGCCCGCTCGCCGAGCTCTACGGGGTGCCGGCGGCCGCCATCCAGTTCGGGGCACTCACCCTGGCCGTCCTCGGTATGACCTCGACCTCGCAGTTTCTCCTGCAAAAACGCTTGCGCGTTCAGACGCTCACCCTATTCGATTTCTTCCAGGATACCATCGGCACCGCCTTGATGCTGCTCCTGGTCTATTGGAGCCCGACGATCTGGTCGATTTTGCTCGGAAACCTGTTGAGCGCGCTGCTGCGCGTCGGTGGCAGCTTTCTGCTCCCCGAGGGCGGCAACCGCCCAATGCTCGACCGACGTCATGTGGGCGAGATCTTCTCGTTCGGGAAGTGGATCTTCCTCTGGTCGATGCTCGGGTTCTTCAGTCTCAACTTCGATCGTCTGTATCTCGGCAGCGTCGCACCCCTGGCGCTGCTCGGCATCTACGGCATCGCCCGCACCATGGCCGAATTGCCGGCGCTCCTCGCCGGACGGCTCGGCCACTCCCTCGTCTTTCCCCTGGTGTCCGCGGCCGGAGAGATGCCACCCGCGCGGCTGCGACGGGAGATTGGCTCGATCCGCCTCTGTTTCCTGCTCGCCGCGGCGGTTGGGATCGGGGCCGCGGCGGCGGGCGGCGATTTCGCCATCCGGGCGATCTACGACACGCGTTACGCGCTCGCGGCCGCCATGCTGCCGCTGCTGCTGCTCGGCACCTGGGCAACGGTTCTTTGCACCACGAACGAATACGTTCTGATCGGACGCGGCAAACCGCAATACGGCACCGCTGCGAGCAGCGTGAAGCTCGCCTATCTGGTGATCGGCTTGCCGCTCGCCTTCACGGCCGGCGGCATGCTCGGAGCGATCCTCATCCTGGTGACCGCCGACGCGGTCCGTTACGCGGTACTCCTCGTCGCGCAGGTCCGAACGCGCGTCAGCTTCGGCGCGCAGGATCTTCTCGCCACCGCTGTGCTCCTCGCAACGCTGTTGATGCTGACCGCTCTGCGCGCGGGGCTGTCCCTCGGAACGGCCTTCGACGGCCTGTGGCATCTGTGAGGGGGCCGCGATGATCGAGCCTGCGTGCCGGACCCCGATCCTGGGTGTCGTCGTGATCGGGCGCAACGAGGGGGAGCGGCTGCGAGCTTGCTTCGAATCGATCGACCGCACCATTGGTCCCGTAGTCTACGTCGATTCCGGCTCGACCGATGGCAGCGTCGCCCTCGCGGAGAACCTCGGCGTCGCCGTCGTTGTTCTCGATACGGCCCGGCCTTTCACGGCGGCCCGGGCGCGCAACGCCGGTTTCGCGAGGCTGCGGGATCTCGCGCCAAGCCTCGCCTTCGTGCAGTTCATGGATGGCGATTGCGCCCTCGCGCCGGGCTGGCTCGGCGCGGCCCACACCTCTCTCTCGGCACGCCGCGATGTCGCCGTCGTCTGCGGGCGACGGCGGGAACGCCACCCCGAGCGTTCCGTGTTCAATCGCCTGTGCGATCTCGAATGGGACACCGCCCCCGGGGAAGCCCTGGAATGCGGTGGCGATTTCCTGGTTCGCACCGAGGCCTTCGCGGCGGTGGGCGGCTTCGACGGTGGCCTCATCGCCGGCGAGGAGCCGGAACTCTGCGTCCGATTGCGCGCGCGAGGCTGGCGGATCTGGCGCCTCGACGCCGAGATGACCTTGCACGACGCCAACATCACGAGCCTGCGTCAGTGGTGGTGGCGCATGGTCCGCAGCGGCCATGCCTTCGCCCAGGTCGCACAGGTCCATCGCGGCTCGCCCCACGCCATCTGGCGGGCGGCGGTGCCGCGGGCGGTCTTCTGGGGCGTGGGCCTGCCGGTTCTGAGCGGCCTCGGCGTCTTCGTCCACCCCGCTGCGGCCCTGCTCACGTTGCTCTACCCGGTCCAGCTCTGCCGCATCGCGCGCCGCCGGAGCGTCGCCGGACGGGGGGCTTGGGCCTATGCGGGCTTCACGCTCCTGGGTAAGCTCCCGGAAGTCTTCGGAATCGCGACGTTCTACGCAAATCGAATGAGCCGACGCTCGGCAGCCTTGATCGAGTACAAGTGACCGGGAGACTTGTGACCGGGAGACTTGCCGAAGTTCGTTGCGGGCATGGACCCCCGCCGTGTCACCGCCATGCGACGCCCGTGGTGTCGCTCGTCGCGGATTGAGGACGCGGGGGCCCTTTCGTGGCCAAATCGAATCCCAACGAGGGCCTGGAACACCCTGGACGATCGACAACCGCACACGAATGGACATCGAAAGTCAGGATTTCTCACGAACGAAGGCCGTATCTTGCGGCTTGATGCCACAACTCGACATTCGGATCCGCGGCTCTATGCCCTCCCGACAGGAAAGCTTATCGATACGCTTTTTCCCATAGTAATAATACCGATTAACATATGCGAAATCGTGTTCTTTTGTGGCGAATTACAGTGGATGGGCAGGTCCATCAAATGTGAGGATACGCAGTGGCTAGCATTTCGGGTACGAATATCGGCGACCAGCTCACTGGAACGGCCGAGGACGACATCATCCTCGGTTTGCTGGGGAACGATACGATCACCGATCCGGGTGGCTTCAACCGGATCGACGGCCAAGACGGCAACGATTCGATCTTCGGCGGGCCGAACGTGGATTACATCGCTGGCGGTCCCGGCGACGACCTGATCCGGGGCGGCGCCGGTTCGGACCAGATCATCGGTGAGGCTGGCAACGACACCATCTACACCGATGATGGAAATGATTACGCCGCCGGCAATCCTGGTGACGACATCCTGTATGGGGGCGCCGGCAACGACTTCCTTATTGGCGAGGCGGGACGAGACCAGGTCTTCGGCGAGGCCGGCAACGATCTCGTTGCCGGCGGGGACGATGACGATCTCGTCGATGGCGGTGATGGCGACGACTACGTCGATGGCGATCTTGGCAACGACACGTTGTTGGGGTCCGCTGGTAACGATACGGTTTTCGGCGACTTTGGCGACGACAGAATGTCGGGCGGCTCCGGCACCAACACGCTCGACGGTGCGGCCGGGTACGATACGGCGGTCTTCAATTTCAACTTCAGGGATGCGGGCGTCATCGACTCCGCCGGGTCGCTGGCGAAGATCTCCGGAACCGGCAGCTCTGACACGGTCAAGAATACGGAGGCTTTCGAGTTTCAGGACAGGACCATCGTGCAGGCCGATGGGCAGCCCGGCGTGGACGATCTGTTCTACCTCAGCCGGAATGGCGATGTGTTTGACGCCGGTCTCGATGCCGATGCGCATTTCGCCGAGTACGGATGGCGTGAGGGACGCGATCCAAATGCCTTCTTCGACACCAAGGGGTATCTCGCCGCCTACGGCGACGTCGCCGCTGCGGGGATCAATCCCCTCGAACATTACCTGACCTATGGCTGGAAGGAGGGACGTGACCCGTCCGCGAACTTCGATACCAAGGCTTACCTTGCGCAGAACGGCGACGTCGCTGCAGCCGGGCTCAATCCGCTTCAGCATTTCCTCGAGTACGGCGCCGGCGAAGGTCGTGCCGCGGTTGCGGGGGATGGGGCCTTCGCTCAGGCGGCCGGGGTCGGCATCTACGTCTGACCTCGAGCTTTTGCTTCAGTAGGCAGGCGACGGTCCCGCAGCTCTCGCGGCTGCGGGACCAGACTTGCGCCCGAATCCGCTCGACCGAGGCACACCGCCGATGCCTCGCGCTGTCGAACGTATTTGATGGCAACCCCCTCGCGAAAGACCGTGACGATGCAGAAGGACTCCGCCGAGTTGGTTTCGGCACTGTCGCGGTGCCGTACGGCATTTCTCGGCGTGGCCGCCATGAGCGGTTTCGTGAACGTGCTCTATCTGACGGGCTCGTTCTTCATGCTCGAAGTCTATGATCGCGTCATTCCCAGCCGATCCGTGCCGACTCTCGTCGGCCTCTGTGCCCTCGTTCTCGTGCTTTATGGCTTCCAGGGGCTCCTCGAGACCCTGCGCGCCCGGGTGCTGATCCGGATCGGCGCGGCCCTGGACGAGGCTCTCAGCGCGCGCGTCTTCGACATCGTCGTGCGCGCGCCCCTCAAGGGCGCCACCCCCGGCGATGGCCTCCTGCCCTTGCGCGACCTCGATACCCTGCGCGCCTTCCTCGGCGGGTCCGGCCCGTCCGCCTTCTTCGATCTGCCCTGGATGCCGATCTATCTGCTGATCTGCTTCCTGTTCCATCCGCTCATCGGGGTCGCCGCGGTGGTGGGAGCGGCCGTGCTCGCGACCTTCGGCCTCCTGACGGATTGGGCGACGAAGCATCCGGCGCAGACGGCAACCGGCCACGGCCTGCGCCGCAACGGCCTCGCGGAGGCCGGGCGCCGCAATGCCGAGGTTCTGGCCGCCATGGGCATGCAGGGACGCCTCGCTGCACGCTGGACCGGGGCCAACCGCGACTACATGCGGGCCCAGCAGCACGCCTCCGACGTCGCCGGCGGGTTCGCGGCTGCGTCCAAGGTGTTCCGCATGGCCCTGCAATCGGGCGTGCTCGCGATCGGCGCCTATCTCGTCATCAACGGCCAGGCCAGTGCGGGCATCATCATCGCGAGCTCGATCCTGGTGGCGCGAGCGCTCGCTCCGGCCGAACTCGCCATCGCCAACTGGAAGGGTTTCGTCCAAGCCCGGCAATCCTGGGCGCGCCTGTCGGAGCTCTTCGCCCGCATGCCGGCGAGCCGCCAGCGCCACGCGCTGGTGGCTCCCAGCCGATCCCTTCAGGTCGAGAGTCTCAGCGTCGCCCCTCCCGGCACTCCGCGCCTTGTGGTCCAGGACGTCAATTTCAGCCTCCAGGCTGGTCAGGGGCTCGGCATCATCGGGCCGTCCGCCTCGGGCAAGTCGAGCCTGGTCCGCGCCCTCGCGGGCGTCTGGCCGGCGGTGCGCGGCAAGGTCCGCCTCGACGGGGCGGCGCTCGACCAGTGGTCGGCCGACGACCTCGGAGTCCATCTCGGTTTCCTGCCCCAGGAGGTGGAGCTGTTCGCCGGCACCATCGCCGAGAACATCGCCCGCTTCGACCCGCAGCCCCCCTCCGGGGCGGTGATCGCCGCGGCGCAGGCGGCGGGCGTGCACGATCTGATCCTGCGTCTTCCCGAAGGCTACGACACCCGGATCGGCGATGGCGGGGCGGGCCTGTCTGCGGGCCAGCGCCAGCGCATCGGGCTGGCGCGTGCGCTTTACGGCGACCCCTTCCTGGTGATCCTGGACGAGCCCAACGCCAATCTCGACGCCGAGGGCGAGAATGCCCTGACCGAGGCGATCCTCGGCGTTCGACGGCGCGGCGGTCTCTGCATCGTCATCGCCCACCGGCCGAGCGCGCTCGCCGCCGTCGACCTCATCCTGATGATGGCGGAGGGGCGAGCCCAGGCCTTCGGCCCCAAGGACGAAGTGCTGAAGCGCGTGCTGCGCCCGGCGCCCGTTCTCGTGGAGACGCGTCCCGCCGACACCCGCGCCAAGGCCGGCGCCCTGCAGGAGCGTGCCTGATGGATCTCGCGCTCCCCTCCACGGGTCCCGCCTCCCCGGGGCCGCCTGCCGCCACCGAGGAGTCGATCGCGCGGGAGTCGATCCGCCGCCATCTCGTCGTCGGCCTCGTCCTCAGTCTGCTCCTGGTGGTGGGGGTCGGCGGCTGGGCGACGTTCACCGAGATCTCGGGTGCGGTGATCGCGCCAGGTCAACTCGTGGTCGAGTCCGATCTGAAGAAGGTGCAGCACCCGACGGGCGGTGTCGTCGGTGAGTTGCGGGTACGCGAGGGCGCCCGGGTCCAGGCCGGCGACATCCTCATCCGCCTCGACGAGACCCAGGTCCGGGCCAACCTCGACATCATCCTGAAGGCGCTGGACGAGCTGTCCGGCCGCCGCGCCCGCAACGAAGCCGAGCGCGACGGCGCCACCCACATCACCTTCCCGCCCGAGTTGCTGGCGCGCGCCGGCAGCGACCGGGCTGTAGCCCACCTGATCGATGGGGAAACCCGGCTGTTCAGTGCCCGCGTCGCCGGGCGCGCGGGTCAGAAGGCGCAGCTGCGCGAGCGAGCACAGCAACTTCGCGAAGAAATCAAGGGCCTTTCCGAGCAGATCGCGGCCAAGGCGCGCGAGGTCGGGTTCATCACCGGCGAGCTGCAAAGCGTGCGCGAACTCTACAGCAAGAACCTGGTGCCCCTCGCCCGCGTCAATGCCCTTGAGCGGGATGCCACCCGGCTCGATGGCGAGCGCGGACAGCTCATCGCCGCGACGGCCTCCGCGCGTGGCAAGATCGCCGAGACCGAGTTGCAGATCCTGCAGATCGATGGCGACATGCGGACGGAGACCGGAAGGGATCTCGCCGAGATTCGGGGCAAGTGGTCGGAATTCGTCGAGAAGCGGGTCGCGGCAGAGGATCAGCTCAAACGCGTCGACCTCCGCGCACCGCAATCCGGCATCGTGCATCAGATGACCGTGCACACCATCGGCGGGCTGGTGACGCCCTCCGAGCCTGCCATGCTCATCGTGCCAGAGGCCGACCAACTCGCGGTCGAGGTGAAGATCCAGCCGCAGGACATCGACAACGTCCGCCTCGACCAGCCGGCCGTCCTTCGCTTTCCCGCGTTCAACCAGCGCACCACGCCGGAGATCGGCGGCGTGGTGAGCCGGGTCTCCGCGGATGTCAGCGTCGATCCGAAGACGGGTTCGAGCTACTATACCGCCCGGATCCGTGTGCCCGAGGACCAGCGGCAGCGGCTCGGCAGCGTGCGCCTCGTGCCCGGAATGCCCGTGGAGAGCTTCGTGCAGCTCGGGGATCGTTCGGTGTTGAGCTACCTGCTCAAGCCGTTCTCCGATCAGGTCGCCAAGGCGTGGCGCGAGCGGTAGCGGTGTCTGGTGCCGCCGATCAGGGGGCGATGCTCGATCCCTTTCCCGGCGCCCGGGAGACCAGACGATAGAATGTCCCGATCGCGACCACAAAGACGGCCAGACCGATGAGGGGGGTGAAGGGGGTGACCCCGGGACCTGTGATCGCCAGGGAGGCGCTGCGGCCGGTGAGGGTGTCCGCACCGGCCAGAAGTACGCCGATGAAGCTCTCCCCGACGAGGAAGCCCGAGGACAGGAGCACGCCGCGACGGCGCACCGCCTCGTAAGCGTCGTCCGTGGCCGACGTGCGACCCTCGAACCCGCTTCGAAAGGCCCGCTCGCTCAACCAGGCGATGACACCCCCGATGGCGATCGTGACGACGACGTTCAGCGGAAGATAGATTCCGATTCCCACCGTCAGAGCGGGAAAGACGCGTCCGCTTCGGCGCAACCAAGCCTCGAAACCCACGAGCAAGGCGCCGAGCCCCATGCCCGTGAGCACCATGGCCCAGGGCAGCTCGCCGTGAACGATGCCGCTGGCGATCTGCGTCATCAGGGCTGCCTGTGGCGCCGGCAGGGCCGCGGCTTCGTCCATGCCTTCCCGCGGCAGGGCGCCGACGAAGCCGTAGGCGTTGTAAAGGAGCGCCAGCAAGGGTGCGATGACCAGGGATCCGACGCCGACACCGACGATCAGCACCGACTCCTGTCGCCAGGGCGTCGCGTCGACGAGCTGGCCCGTCTTCAAGTCCTGCAGGTTGTCGTTGGCGATGGACGCCATGGTGACGATCACCGCCGCGATGAAAAGGGCGAGGCCGATGACGAACCGGTCTCCCTCAGGTCCCGCCGCGCGGCCAACCACGAGGGGCAGCAAAAGGGCCACCAACATCGTGGTGAGGATGCCGATGCCGGAGATCGGACTCGATGACGAACCGAGGAGACCCGCAAGGTAGCCGCACGCCGCCGCCATGAGAAAGCCGAATGACACGGTGAACACCGTCGCGGCGAGGATCAGCACCGGAAGCAGGCCGGCGAGTTCGGCACCCATCGAGAACTGCCCGAACAGCAGGGCCAGTGGAACGGTCAGCGCGGCGGCCGCTCCGACGACCCAGGTGATGGGAATGTCCCGCTCCTGGCGCGGCAGTTCGCTGAGTCCTCGGCCGGTACCGCGCGCGGCCTTCAGGGCGGCGCGGACGCTGGCGAGGATCGGTCCCACCAGGGTCGCCACGGTCCAGGCGCCTCCGACCGCGATGATGCCCGCCCCGATCAAGCGCACCTGCCCCGACCAGACCGCTTCCGCCGCGGCATCGGGCGCGAGCCCGCCCTCGGGCGCGAACGCCGTCATGAACGGGACGGCCAGGCCCCAGGCGATGATCACGCCGGTGAGCAGGGCGAGGCAGGCGCCGATGCCGACGAGATAGCCGACCCCGACGAGGGCGAGGGAGAAGCCGGTCCCGACGCGAAACAAGGCGTGGCCCGCCTGCAGGGTCGTGTGCAGGCCCTCACCGAGAAGGCGCAGGCCGCTCGTCCCGAACGCGATCAGGGCCGCCGCGCCGCCGGCGCCGAGCAGGTCGCGCAGGCCGGAGCCCCCGGCGCCGTGATCGCCCGATGTGTCACCGGCTTTCAGTACCTCGGCAGCGGCGGCCCCTTCCGGGAACGGCAATCCCGCTTCGGCCACGAGCGCCCGCCGAAGGGGGATCGAGTAGGCGACGCCGAGCAGTCCGCCGAGGAGACACACGCCGCTCGTCTGCCACAAGGGAAATCCGTTCCAATGTCCGATCAAGATCAGGCCCGGCAAGACCAGGATGACGTTGCACAGCGTCCCTGCCGCCGAGGCCTGGGTCTGAACGATGTTGTTCTCCAGGATGGAGCTGTCGCCGAACAACCGCAGCAGTCCCATCGATAGCATTGCGGCTGGGATCGACGACGAGAACGTCATTCCCGTCTTGAGGCCCATGTAGACGTTGGCTGCCATGAACACGACCGTGATGGCGGCCCCGAGCAACAGACCACGAAGGGTCAGCTCACGGGACCGGTCCGCATGCGTGCGATGTCGGCCGGTCTGAGCATTCATCGATCAAACCCTCCCGTGCGTCCGATGCACCGCCATCGGCCGATCGCTCGGCGGCCCGCCCCGGATGTGCCCGGACGGTGTCCACGGTGCCTGGAGAAGCCATTGTGTATGCCATGAAGAGGTTATCGGAAAGGTCGATAGCCTAGAGCGAAGCTATCCAAGCATAAAAATCAAGAATTAACATAGTTTAATTTAGGTTTATCATCGCAGATCGGAACAATAGAATCATACATGCGTTGTCGATCCAACATCATCGCTCAAGCTGGCGCGCCGCTGAATCCGTGCTGCCGCGGGCAAAGTCAGCGCCCGGATCGCTCTATGCTCGGGCGACAGCAATCCAAGACGAACCACGCCAAGAAGCACCGGATCCGCATGCTCTTTCCGACGGACGATGCCAGTCACCCCCTCGCCGAGCGCTTTCGTTCTTTCATTCGCGATGTGTCGTTCCCATGCGTTGGCGCAAAGTCCGCCCTCGCGCGCAGTCAGCTCAAGATTCTCGTTGCGCGCGATATTACGGCACACGCAGACGACTTGCGGATCTATACGGCAGTGCTTGCCTTCATTTGTCGCTATCGCGCCCGGCCCGACCAGTTTCAGAGCTTCGCGGTGCTTTTCGAACAGCCGGCATCCCTCACTGAAGTGGCCTTCGAGCGTTGTCTCTGGACGCGGGCCCAAGCGTTGTCGAACCAGGACAGCGGCTTGGGGCACGCCTACGATTCCCGCGTCAGCCCCGATCCGGAGGATCCGCACTTCTCTCTCAGCCTCGGGGGAGAAGCGTTTTTCATCCTTGGTTTGAATCCACGGGCGAGCCGGCCGGCGCGACGTTTCGGGCGGCCGGCACTCGTCTTCAACTTGCACGACCAGTTCGAGCGCCTCCGGACCGCCGGTCGCTACGAAGGTCTGCGCGACGCCATCCTTCAGCGCGACATCGCGCTTGCAGGTTCGGTCAACCCGATGCTGGCGCGGCACGGTGAACGTTCGGAAGCCTGCCAATACAGCGGGCGTCACGTCCAAGAGACCTGGGCCTGTCCGTTCACGCGTCAGCCGGAGACCCGTCCACGGCCGAATGCTCAGGACGGGATACGCATCGTGGAGGATCTACGGAGCGGTGCCTTCGCGGTCTGACGCCGCCTTCCGAAACGAATCCGATTGTCGCACAGGGAGACGAGCGAGATGAACCCGATACGGCGTGAGACGGAGGACGCGCTCGTCGGCCTGATCCAGGCTGTGCGGGCAACGGGTTACGCTTTCACTACGGTGACGCCGGCGAGCCATGCCCGTGTCAACGCGCGACCGGGCGCAGACTGGGCACGCGATCTCGGCGACGTCCTCGGCTGGAGCCGCCCGTTCCGCGAGGGGGTCGTGCCGCCGGATCTCCTCGGCGCCATGTACCGGGCGGGTGTGATCGAGACCGTGGAGGGGGGTGCGCGCGCGACCATCCGGGTCTCGAGCCTCGATGGGGAACTCTTCCTGCACTCGGCCTACCCGCCAAGCGCCACCGATGCGGTCTTCCTCGGGCCCGATACCACGCGCTTCGTCTCTGCGGTGATCATGCATCTCTCCGAGCGTGACCAGCCTATTCACCGCGCCGCCGATATCGGCGCGGGGTCCGGGGCTGCGGGCATCGCCATCGCGAAGCGCGCACCGGGCGCCGAGGTGGTCCTGGTCGACATCAACCCGGCCGCCCTGTGCGCCGGCCGGATAAATGCCAGGGCGGCCGGTGTCGGCGGCATCGTACCCCGGCAGAGCAATCTGCTACGGGAGATCGAGGGTCGGTTCGACCTCATCGTCTCCAACCCGCCGTTCATGATCGACCGGAGCGGGCGCACCTATCGCCACGGCGGCGGTGCCTTCGGCGAAGGCTTGTCCCTGGCCGTGGTCGAGGCTGCCGCCGAACGCCTCGCCCCCGGCGGCAGCCTCGTTCTGTTCACCGGATCCGTCATCGTGGGCGGCACCGATGGTTTCCGCGACGCTGCGCTGGATCTCTGTGAACGGGCCGGTCTGCAGGCCCAGTACCGCGAATTCGATCCGGATGCCTACGGCGAGGAACTCGACGACCCGGCCTATGCGGAAGCGGACCGCATCGCCCTGGTGGTGCTCACGGCGACCCGTCCCGCGTGACGTCCTGACGTCCAACGAAAATTCCGAAAGATCCGCTTCATGACAGAGACCGTGGTCGACGTGTCGATGGCCCAAGCCGATGTGTTGTCGAGCATCCTGCAGGGATTGTCCGAAGCGCAGAAGCGCCTCCCAGGTAAACTCCTCTGGGACGAGAACGGCTCGGATCTGTTCGAGCGGATCTGCGCGAGTGTCGATTACTATCCAACCCGTACCGAAATTGCTCTTCTGACTCAGGTTTCGGCCGAAATTGCTCCATCGATCGGCTCCTGTGTCACGATCGTCGAGTTCGGCAGTGGAGCGAGCCGCAAGATCCGTACGCTGCTCGACGCCCTTGATCGGCCGGCGCGCTACATCGCCCTCGATATCTCGGGGGATTACCTCGACGCCGCCATCGCGGGTCTCGCGCCGTCCTATCCCGGCGTCCACATGATCCCGGTGCACGCCGATTACACGACGCCGGTGCACGTGCCCGTCGATCTCTCCGGGACCACGGTGCTGGGGTTCTTCCCCGGAACGAGCATCGGCAATTTCCTGCCCGACGATGCGAAGCGGTTTCTCGAGCGGGCCCGCGCCACCCTCGGACCGAGCCGTTTCCTCGTGGGGGCCGATCCGACGCGCGACGTTGCGAGCCTGATGCGCGCCTATGGGAACGCCGACGGCCTGATGCCGGCATTTCACATCAACCTTCTGACGCGCCTGAACCGCGAGTTCGATGCCGATCTCGATAGCGACAATTTCCACCACACGGTGCAGGTGCACCACGATCCGTTTCGGGTCGAAGCGCACCTCGTGGCGCGCACGAGCGCGATCTACCGCCTCGGCGGCACCGCGATTCGATTTCGGGCCGGCGAGAGCATCCTGACGGACGTCTCTTACAAGTATTCACCGGACGAGTTCCAAGCCCTCGCGAGGGAAGCGGGATGGTATCCGGAGCGGGTATGGCTCGATCCGCAAGGCTTGTTCAGCCTCCATCTGCTCCAGACCTGATGGCGGACGGTAGACTTCCGGCAAGGCATCTCGGGGTGCGTCAATGATGATCGATCGAAGTGACCTCGCGGACTTTCCGACCTCGGCAGCGATTCTGTTCGGACTCGGTATCGGCGGATTTTTCGACGGGATCGTGCTGCACCAGGTCTTGCAATGGCACCACATGCTCACGAGCGCCGGGTACCCGCCCGACAGTGTGGAGAATCTTCAAATAAACACCCTGTGGGATGGGCTGTTTCACGCAAGCACCTACCTGTTCGTCCTCGGGGGGCTCGTCGTTTTGTGGCGCCACGCACGCCGGAACCACCTTCGCTGGTCGGGCTGGCTGCTGCCGGGTGGCATCCTGATGGGCTTCGGACTCTTCAATCTCGCGGAGGGCACGATCAACCATCACCTTCTGGGCCTGCACCACGTCAACGAGACGGTTCCACGTGCACAGTGGATCTATTGGGATCTGGGTTTCCTGATCTGGGGCGGTGCCATGCTGATCGGTGGTTGGATCATGCTGCGATGTGGTCGAATGCGCACGTGATCGCTGCGCGGTCGGTCGGAGACATATCGGCCATACCGTGAAGCCCAACGATGTCCGGCGAGGCATCAACGGAGGGAACTGACCGAGATCGGTCGAGTGTTCGCCCGCAATCGCACCGATGCACAGAACAACCGTGTGGTTCTGACGCCAGCACGGTTGTTCCGGGCGCGCGTACGAAACAAATAGGCGTCCGCTCGCTCTACCGCCCACCGCCGCTGCCGCCACCGGCACTTCCGTTCGGAATCGCCCGCTCGGGGAGGCTCGCATTCCCGCCTGCTGCCGAATCCGTGGTCACCGTGTCGGCTCCCGTCGGGCCCCGCGAGATCACCAAGTCGATGTCGTTGCCGGTGGTGTTCGGTTGTTGCTGCACGATGGTTCCGGGTGGGAGCGTGTCCCCGCGCCCGATCGGAGTCTGCGCCAGGGCCAATGATCCGGTGGCGGTCAAAAAGCAGAGTGCAGCATAGGCCGAAGTTTTAGATTTCATTGCACGCTCCTGTGGTCGGATCGATTTGAGGTAAGACAGCTATTCGAGGTTGGCTGCTGTCCGGGAAGTCATCGGCACCATTCGGGCCGGTAAGTCGACCAAAGCCTCGATCTTCTCGGAAGATGACCGGGTGTCACGCCGCCTTAAAGGCGAGTGGGGTGCGGCGCGTACGAATGAGCGTCTAAATGATCGGTTTGCCACCCGTCACCGCGACCGTGGCGCCTGAGACGTAGCTCGCTTCGGAACTCGCCAGCATCACGTAGACCGGTGCGAGTTCGCAGGGCTGCCCCGGACGTTTCATTGGTACTTGCGAGCCGAAGCTGCGGACCTTTTCCTCGGGCATCGTCGCCGGGATGAGCGGTGTCCAGATCGGGCCCGGCGCGACGCAATTCACCCGAATCTCGCGCTCCGCCAGCATCTGAGCGAGTCCGCCGGTGAAGTTCTGAATGGCGCCCTTCGTGGTGGCGTATGCGAGCAAGTGGGGGCTCGGCGAGTCGGCATTGACCGACGTGGTGTTGATGATAGCGCTGCCCGGTTTCATATACGGGAGCGCAGCCTTCACAAGGTAGAACATTGCGTGAATGTTCGTTGCGAAGGTGATTTCCCACTCAGCGTCGGAGATCTCTTCCGGGTTCGCGAAGGTTTTCTGGTGAGCGGCATTGTTGACCAGAACATCGACTCGCCCGAACTCCACCACGGCCCTGTCGACGATGGCGCGGCAATGGCTGGAATCCTTCACATCCCCCGCCATCCGGATCGCCTTGCGGCCTGCGGACTGGACCAGGCGGCACGTTTCCGCAGCGTCGTCGTGCTCGTCGTAATAACTCACGAGTACGTCCGCCCCTTCGCGTGCATAGGCCAGGGCCACGGCGCGGCCTATTCCACTATCGGCGCCGGTGATGATCGTGCTCCGGCCCGCGAGGCGTCCCGAGCCCTTGTAATGCGCCTCGCCGTAATCAGGTTTCGGATCCATATCCACATCGCGCCCCGGCGGTGTGAGGGGGCGCTGATTCTCGAACGGCGGCTTTGGGAATTGCGTCATGGCGAACGAGGTTTCCTTGCCGAATTTTTCTGTCGAACAAGTTCACTTGCAGAACTGACCCTGGAGCCGTCGACCCGGGAGACCGCGTGTCGACCGAGGCCGCATCGTGGATGCGACCTCACCGGTGACGGGTATGCGGGGAACGGGGATGGCGAAGCGACCTCGAGAAGACCCGAGCGGCTCCGACACCGCCGGTTCGGAACGCCTCAAATCAGGCGATCTGTTCCTTTTGCGCGCCGCTGTCGGGGCGTGCGGGCCCCAGAACCGGCTCTTCGCCCATGGGTACGTTCTGCACCACGTTGTAGGTTCCCTTGCCGTCCAGCGACGGACCGCTCGTCCAACGGCCTTCCGGCGGCACCGTGCCGTCCGCGGCCGTTCCGAAGAAGCTATAGCTGAACTTCTCGTGCTCCTTGCTTTGCGGGAAGCTGTTGGGGATCGGCAGGGCGCCCTCGTGGCCCCCCAATTCTTCGACGACGGCGAGCCATTGTTGCTGGTGCATCGTGTCGCGCGCGATGAGGAAGCTCCACATGTCGCGCATTCCAGGGTCGTTCGTGGCGTTGAACAGGCGGACGGCCAATGTCCGCCCCGTCGCCTCCGCCGCCACGTTACAGTACATGTCGGCGGCGAGATTCCCGCTGGCGTAGATGTGTGACATGTCGAACGGAGCGCCGTCACAATTGGCCGGAAACGCAGCCATCCCCGTGGACAGCAGATGTCGGTGCAGCATTCCCTCGACGAGATGCCGGGGGTTCTCACCACCCATGACGGCGCCCACCACGGCGTCCGCCACACCGGCTTCCTGAACCTTCGTCGGGGCCGTCTCCAGATTCATCGCGACGGCGGTCGCCAGCATCTCGATGTGGCCGATCTCTTCGGTCGCGGTGTGAAGAAGCATGTCGCGATACTTCGTTGTCGGTCCCCGTGCGCCCCAACCCTGGAAGAAGTACTGCATGCAGACGCGGATCTCACCTTCGATGCCGCCGATCGCCTGTTGCAGCATACGCGCGTAAACCGGATCGGGTGAATCGACCTTGACGGGATATTGGAGACGCTTGTCGTGATAGTACATGGTTTAAGCCACCTCAATGCATCGCCGCCCCATGCTTGCGGCCCGGGACGGCATGGATGGTGAACCGCGGTCCCACCGCACGGCATGCGCGGCAGGAGAGGACTTGGAGGTGTGGGCCGAGTCCAACGCCGTAAAACGGAACTGGACTTGACTCATGCCTCCTTATCGAAACGGACGTGGCCGACTCGAATACAGGACCAGGAAGGCAGATCTCGCGCTTTAGCCTGCCGACCCGTGTCCTGATGTGACTTCAGCGGTCAGGAACCACGACCGCCGTGGCTCGCCTCGCCGCCTTTTTTGCCGGCCTCCGAAGCCCGCTCGCGGTCGTTGGCAAAGTTGCCACCGCTGGCCTGTCCGCCCTTGTGGCCAGCCTCCGAAGCCCGCTCAGGGTCGTTGGCGAAGTTGCCGCCACTGGCTTGTCCGCCCTTGTGCCCGGCTTCCGAGGCACGTTCCCGATCTTCGGCGAAGTTGCCGGATCCACCGCGATGCTCGGACTGACCCTGATTGCCGTTGGATTGTGTCATCTCACCCTCCTGATTGTTCGGTAGATGAGATCCAGGAACTCCAGACTTAAAAACAATGTTCCAAGAAAAATCGTGGTATCGAACCAAAAATATATAGATATAATCTATGATAAATCGAGATAACTCAGGATAAGCCGATGACAGATGCTGGTTTTATCCGCAGGCTTGGGACGGCGTGCCCCTCCGAACAGATCGCGAGCCCAGGATGGGGTTTCGGGACCCGCGAGGCCCACCGCAGCTCGACAACCGGCGGTCAGGCATGCGCTCGGTCAGCGCAGTCCACAAAGGTTCCGGTCCGACGGAGCTGCTGCATTCCGAGGTAAGGGGCGCCTGCCATGTCTGCAGGCCGGGCGCGCCTTGATTTCCCGCTGGCCCCATCTGGACCGATGTCGCATGCATCGCTCGACGCGCTATCTCCGCGTCAGGGATCGGCGGTCCGGACCGATGTCTGTGGTATCGCCGAGGAGTCTGCGTCCGGACCCGATGACTTGCAATGCGTCTCGGCTGGAGCACTCCCGCCGGGCGACGGCCTCGAGGTCTCGCAGGTAGATGATCACAGGTTCGCGAATGGTGTCGGTGCGGCCGATCACGGGCTCGACTTTAGCCGTGACATGCGTGATCACCGTATCCCAGAATTCCGGGGTTTTCGCGCGATTTCTTGGCATGAGGTACGACTCCTCCGATCGACACCGACACGTGTCGGACATCGAAAGGAAAGCTTCATCAACATAGGTTTCAGGTGGTGTGCGATTCTCGTTGTGCACCTTCGATCCGCTGGGCCGTTCATGGGGCCTGCATCCCTGCGAGGGGGCTTGCATGTTGCAGGTGGGCCTGCAGGTGGGCCTGGAGGTGCGCCTGGGTCGGACTAGGCACTCGGGACAAGGTCGGCGTCGTGTGGGCTTAGGATCTGTTCACGTCCGGTTGTCGACACCTCGGGCACGAGGATGAGCCGTCGAAGGTTCACGCCATGCGAGGATTCCATGAGCAGCGATGACGGGGACGACTGGTCTCCTTCCCCGGACGGCAATCTGGCGGGTCGTTGGTCCGAGCCTGAAGCGCACCCGATCGCGCTTCCACACCGAAGCCGGAACGTCCTGGGCATGATGCGTTCCGTCATCCGGCGTACGGTCGAGTCGAGTGAGACGCTCGAAGATTTCGCCCTGCATATCGAAGGTCGCCTCGACGCGCTCACCCGTACGCAGTCGGCGATCGATTGCGCGTCGGATGGAGGCGTGGATCTTGCCACCCTTCTGGCGACGGAGTTCATGGCCGGCCAAGCCCGTGAAGACGATCAGGTTTCCCTCGATGGGCCATCGGTTCGGCTGGCACCAAGGGCCGCGATGAGCCTGGGATTGGCATTCCAGGAACTGACTACGAACGCGATCAAGTACGGAGCCCTGTCGGCCCGGGGCGGCCACGTATCCGTGACATGGCGCCTGAAACTATCCCACGATGCGCATTGGCTCGCGGTCACGTGGCAGGAGCGCGGCGGTCCGAGGATCGCGGCGGCACCGCTCGTCACTGGCTTCGGTACCGAGATGCTGAACCGTACGCTCGCGGATGAACTCCAGGCCGAGACGATACTGAGCTATGATGCGGACGGTCTGCGCTGTAGCCTCAACTTGCCCTTCACCGATCACGCCTTCGCGCGCGAGACGTGAGATGTGATTCGCTGAGCAAGGCGTCGACGACGGCGGCTCGCCCGATAGGCACGTTCGTGAAGAAAAAGAGGGTTCCGATCCGTCGTGGCCTGCGACGGCACGATGCGATCGCTGCTCGGTGATGTCCAATCCAGATTTCACAACGTGCCGGCTATAGATGTTTCAGTATAGTCTAGCGCCGACCGACCAATAGATCACTGCGTGACGATGGTTCGGTGCTCTACCGAGGTTTGAGCTTTAATCCATCAATCTTATGTGAAATCTACCGCGGAACGAATCCCTGAGATTTGTTTTGGATCGTTTGCCTACGCGCTTCCCGGTTGAGGTCCAGGATCGGGCGAACTCACGACATGAGTGAGGTGCCCGTCCCGATGCTGCGTGTTCTACTGTGGTTCGGGCTCGCCCGAATATCAGGAATTTATATTTCCATCTGGATGACGAATATTTGATCCATCTGATATAAACATTGGCGAGGTTTATACAAATGTCACTCAATGGTAATCAATACGGCTCGGCGGAAAAGAGAAAATCGAAAAACTTGCTGTTAATCCTGGGAATTTTGGTGGTACTGATCGCCGTCGTTTTCTTGGCACTCTACTTGTTCGGACAGCGCTTCGGCGTTCCAGTCTGAGCATGCCCCATCGGATCGGCAGGACGGATTCCAGCTTCATGGGGTCGAAGTCGCAAGGACGACGGATTCGCGTGACCATCCTATCGAGCCTCTGCATCCTATCCTTGACGTGGCTCCCAGCACGCGCGAACCCTTCGATGGCTGGCGCGATGACGCAGAAGTCGGATTGGCGGGAAAAGTGCGAGCGACGTGCCCAGCAGAATGGGATGCGGCACAAACTAAGGGCGCCGTTCGTCACGCAGTGTATCGCAGGATATCGCATCAACGCGGGTAAAGATCTTCAATCGAACAAACAGAAATTCTAGTCACCTCCGGTCGGTCGATGCCTCGTCATTGAGAAGAAAGCGCGCGCCGCGGAGCCGAAAGAGAGCTTTGGAATGGTCGTATCCCTGGAGGGCGAATGAGCGCGGTCGATCTGGGTTCGAATTCGGGCCCCGGGTATTTCATCGGAAGCTCGGCGCCACAGCCTTGTCACTTCGGCAGCCTCCTCGCCATTCCCGGCAATGTACGTGTAGCCGCGACGCTGGGCAGCACGCATCCCGAAAGGCCGAGCGCTCGGGGTTGACCGACCGCGAGACCCATGGCTTCTACGGGCGCTGGCACTCCCGACTCCGTAGCTCAGCTGGATAGAGCAGCCGCCTTCTAAGCGGCAGGTCGTTGGTTCGAGCCCAACCGGGGTCGCCAGTTTCTGCCGCACCAACTCTTCGAATCTCGGAGTGTTTCGATACCGCCGACCCGGACCCCCGGCGTTCGCCCGTCGCTCAGGCGGATCCGACCCGGTACTGGCGCGGCGGGGCCGTGCCGTTCACCGCGAAGTCGCCGACCGTGCGGTCGCGGTAGATCCGGGGATTGTGCGAGGCGATGGTGCGGGCGTTGCGCCAATGCCGATCCAGGCCATGGCCACCCTTCACCGCCGAAGCGCCGAGGGCGTCGAACAGCGTCGTGGTGGCTTCCAGCACGAGGTTGGTGACCACGCTGACGGCCTGGTTGACCTCGACATCCGCGATGGCCGCAGTGGCCTCAGCGGATCGACCGGTGCGATGCACCGCATAGGTCCGTTCCAGGGACTCGGCCGCCTTGAGGACGATGGCGCCGGCGGCGTAGGCCGCGCCGCGCACGCGACCGACCACCTGCTGCACCTGAGGGTCGTCGCCCGAACGGCTGCCGTTGCCGTGGCTGTAGACGCGCTGGCGCTCCGCCACGAGACGCGTGACGTCGAGGGCCGCCGAGCGACCGATCCCCGCGAGGGTCGCGAGATGGACGAGTTGGAAGAACGCCATGGCGTAGGGGAAGCGTTCCGGATCGGGCTTGATCAGCTCCGGCCCGAGGCCGACGTTCGTGAACACCGCCGTGCCGCTGGCCGTCAGCGCCTGTCCGAACCCGTCCCAGTCGTCGAGGATCTCGACGCCGGTTGCGCGCACGGGGACCGCCGCCACCATGGCGACGCCGGCCTCGTCCTGCGCCGAGACGTGGATCCAGTCGGCGAAGAGCGAGCCGGTGGTGTAGAACTTCCGGCCGTCGAGGCGCCATTGCGCTCCGTCCGGCCGCAACACCGTGTCGAACTGCCCGACCTTGGCCTCGCCGGTCTCGGAGACGCCGCTGCCCACGGTCTCGCGGTCACCGATCCGGCCGATCCAACGGGCCCGCCACGCATCCGACGACGAGCACAGCATGTCCTCGGTGAAGCCAAAATGCGCCCGCAGGGCGTTGGTCACGTTGGGATCGGCCTGAGACAGCTCGATGAGCAGATTGAACAGCTCGGGCAGACTCGCGTCGAAACCACCCGCGTCGCGTGCCAGCCGGAGGGTGGTGAAGCCGGCCTGCTTCAGCCAGCCGATCTCCTCATGGGGCAGCGTACGCTCCCGGTCGCGGGTCACGGCGGTGGCGCGGATCCGCGCGAACACCGGCCGGAAGCCCGCGGCGAGATCCTCGTAACGTGCGCTCGGCCCCGCGCCCCATCCCGCATCTGTTTGTACCATTGATCGTTCCCATCCCGGCGAAGGCGCGGAATCGAGGGCACCCGGCAAGGCTCTGCCCAACCCGATGTCACGCCGCATCGCCTTGGAGTCGGCAATCCGCAGGGTCGAAGCAAGTCTCAAATGGCAGGATCATCGTATTTGAAAGATGACTGTCAGTCTTGGTGTCTACAGAGACCAGCTGTTTCCAAGTGGGGTATCGCGTGAAAGATCATGCTCCGGCGTTCTGCGACGGCCGGGCGGATCCCCGGGCTGTTCAGCGCAGGCGCGGTAGGATCGTCTCGGCGAACCGGCGCATCTCCGCCTCGAACGGTTGGAACTGGAGCATGAACAGGTCGATGCCGGCTGCGTGAAAGGCGGACAGGCGTTCCGCGATCCGACCGTAGCTGCCCACCAGCCCCGCGGCGGTGCCACCGTTGGTGCCGACATGGCGGACGGGTCCGTCGGGCTGGGCGAGACCGGGCTTGGCGAACATCACGGCGGCCGGGTCCGTCCGCGCGCGGGTGTCGGCCCGGATGGCGGCGTCGCGTTCTGCGAGTGCGATGAGCCGCGCATGCTCGGCCTCGGCCTCGTCGTCCGTGTCGCGGGCGATGACGAAAGCCGAGAGGCCGTAGCGCAGGGGACCATTGGCGGCCGGGCGCCGGGCGACGTCAGCGATCAGCGCCGCGACCTCTTCCAGGGGCTGGCCGTTGATGAACCAGACATCGCCGTGATCGGCCACCAGGGCGCGGGCCGGTTCGGATTCCCCGCCGACATAGAGGGTCGGCCGGCGGCCGCCGGTGCCGGCGGGCCGCAACTGGTAATCCTCCACCCTGAAATGTTCGCCCGTGAACCGGACCCGTTCGCCCCGCATGAGCCGGTCGACGAGGCCGATCCATTCCCGGCCATAGGCGTAGCGTGCGTCGTGAGCCGGAAACGGCAGGCCGGCCCGCTCGAACTCGGCCTTGTTCCAAGCATTGACGAGGTTGAGCGCGAAGCGTCCCTCGCTGATCCGGTCGATGCCCAGCGCCGCCTTCGCGAGTACCACCGGATGGACGAGGCCCGGCTTGATCGCCGCGATGATCTCGATCCGGTGCGTCAGGGCGGCCAGCGCCGCCGATGCGCTCCAGGCATCGAGTTGGTCGCGCGCCTCGTCGTAGGGGTTCATGGTGTGCTGGGCGACGAGCACGGAATCGAATCCGAGGGTTTCGGCCTCCAGCACCAGGGCGCGGGTGCGTGCCCAGCTCGCGTCGTCGGGCTCGTCGGGATCGTGGTGGGCGGCGCGCGATCCGTGCACGGGCGCCCAGACGCCGAAGCGTGGGGAAGCGGCGGCCATGCTCAACCCCGGCTCGCGGCGGGTCGCCAGATCCGCACGGCGGTGGCGTCGATCTTCCGGGGGATCAGGCCGGCCTCTTGGAAGGTGTCGGCGATGGTCTGCTGCTCGGACAGGGCGGCCCTCACCACGGGCTGGATGGCGTAGCTGCGCCGTTCATTGACCGTGGCGACGATGTCGGGCGGCAGGTCGCCCCAGACTGGGCCGAGAAGCGCGACGGCGTCCTTCGGGTTGGCCTTGACCCATCGCCCGGCCTCCACGAGGGCATCGAACACGATTCCCACCACCTCCGGGTGCGCGGCGGCGAAGCTGTCGTTGACGAGAAAGTAGCGGTTGTAGCTCGACAGGCCGGTCGCGTCGGCAAGCACCCGTACGGGTCGTTTGGCCTGGGCGATGGCGAGGAACGGGTCCCAGATCGCCCAGGCGTCGAGGCTGCCCCGGGCGAACGCGGCGGCCCCGTCGGGCGCTTCGAGATAGGCCGGCGTGATGTCGGAGAACCGCAGGCCTTCGCGCTTGAGGGCGGCGGCGAGGATGAAGTGGCAGCCCGAGCCGCGCGAGACGCCCACCGTCTTGCCCTTGAGGTCCGCCACCGAGCGGATCGGGGATTCATCGGGCACGATGATCGCCTCGGCGCGGGGCGAGCCCGCCTCCATGGCGTAGAAGGTCAGGGGCGCGCCAGCCGATTGCGTGAAAACCGGAATCGCGTCGGCGACATCGGCGTGGAGGTCGACGGCGCCGCTGTTCATGGGCTCGATCACGCCGGTGAACTGGTGCCAACTCGGCGCAAAACCCTTCGCGGCCAGGCGCTCGACCAGGGTGCCCTTGAGCTTGAGCACGGTCAGCAGGGTCGACGAGCGCTGGAAGCTGAGGCGGACCGGCTTGTCTGCGCCGAGCGCCGGGCGTCCACCCGTGGCACCGAGGGCCAGGGCGGCTCCGGCGCCGCCGAGGAGGCCGCGCCGCGTCCAGGGGGCGGAAGTCATCATGGATCGTATCCTTGGGCTCGTTCCCGGAGCGTTTGCCCGGAAGACGGAGGTTGGCTATCGGACGGGACGGAATCGTTGCGGCCGCGGCGCGGGGCCCTTGGGAAGCGGGCCCGCGGCGATCGAACGCCCGAAGGTGTGGTGGCCGAGGAGGGCCGCGGCGCCGGCCAGCAGGGCCGGGTCCGGAGGTGCCTCAGCAGAACCGGACGGATCCGGCAGCATCGCGTGCAGGATGCGGATGAGGCGTCCGGTCATGCCGCCCCCGTCGGCAGCAGGTCGCCGTAATGGCGCGCGGCCACATCCGGGTGCGAGCGCAGACGGCCCTTGAGGGTGTTGCGGCCGACCTCGTGGAAGAGCGGGTTGTCGGGATCGCCCACTGGGCCCCGTGCCTTGTCCGCGAGGGAAGGCGGAAGAGTCAGGAGCGGCACGACGGCGTCGTGACGTGCGCCGAGGAAGAACGCCACGGAGAGCCGGTCGCGCCCGGCCGGTGGCGTCACCACCCGGTGTACCGTGGCGCGCAGGTAACCGTCGGAGGCGAGCTCCAGCAGCTCGCCGACATTGACGACGAACCGGCCCTCCCGCGGCTCCACGGAAATCCAGCCCTCCGGCCCTTCGACCTCGAGCCCGCTCTGCCCGTCCTGAACCAGGAGGGTGAGGAGCCCGCTGTCCTTGTGGGCGCCCACGCCCTGGTCGCCCTCGGTGCCGTCGCGGCCGGGGTAGCGGATGATCTTGATGTGCTGGTTCGGGGCGCCGGCGTAGATCGGCTCGAACGCG
The DNA here is from genome assembly GCF_001422775.1 of Methylobacterium sp. Leaf87. Lineage (NCBI taxonomy): Bacteria > Pseudomonadati > Pseudomonadota > Alphaproteobacteria > Hyphomicrobiales > Methylobacteriaceae > Methylobacterium > Methylobacterium sp. Leaf87. The sequence goes on from NZ_LMMI01000056.1 coordinate 149,572, forward strand.
TCCTCGGGTTGGCCCAGCGCCTCGGCGAAGGCGCGCAGAACCCGGATGCCGACCCGCGTCACCGCCTCCTGCCAGCGCAGCAGGCCGACCCGCAGCTCCGGCAGACCGGCGGGCCAGAGGTTGGGGCCCTGAAGCCGCGTCCAGGCCGGATCGCCCGCACGCCGCGGCAGGGCGGGACGCTCGGCGCCGATGTCGAACTGCTCGCGCCAGTCCGGGGTGCCGCGGGTGATCTCGCGCCCGGCTTCCGTGTAGCCGCGAAAGTGCGGCGAGCGGATCATGGCCACCGCTCGCTTCTCGGAAAGCGACAGGGCGAAGAAGCGTCGCGCCAGGGCCTGGGTCTCGGCAATCTGCGCCGGGGAAATGCCATGCCCGGACAGGGTGAAGAAGCCGACGTCCCGGGCCGCCTGCCGCAGGGCGGCGAGGAAGGCCGCCCGTTCGGACGGTCCTTCGTCGAGGCGGCGCAGGTCGAAGTCTGGAACTCCGGCCACGGGTCAGGCCGCCTTGGCGTAGGTGCCGACCGCCGCCAGCGCCTGGTCGAGGTCGGCCAGGATATCGTCGATATGCTCGAGGCCGATGGAGAGGCGCACGTAGCCGTCGGACACGCCCGAGGCGCGTTGGTGCTCGGGCGAGAGCTGGGCGTGCGTGGTGGTCGCCGGGTGGATGGCGAGGCTGCGGGCGTCGCCGATGTTGGCGACGTGGTAGAACAGCTTCAAGCCCTCGATGAAGCTGCGCCCGGCCTCGCGCCCTGCGGCGAGTTCGAAGCCGACGAGGCCGCCGTGCCCGCCCCGGAGGTATTTGGCGACCCGCTCGCGCGCCTTGCCGGTGTGGTGCGAGGGATGGATCACCCGCTCGATCTCGGGCCGGCCGGAGAGATAGTCTGCCACCGCCTGCGCATTGTGACTGTGGCGCTCGATGCGCAGGGCCACGGTCTCGATGCCCTGAAGGGTGAGGAAGGCGTTGAGCGGCGAGACCGCCGGGCCGAGGTCGCGCAGGAGACGGACACGGGCGCGCAGCACGTAGGCGATGGGTCCCAGCGGCTTGGCCGCCTCCGTCCAGACGGCCCCGTGATAGCTCGGGTCGGGGGTGGTCAGGGCGGGTTGTCGCTCCGGATGGGCCGACCAGTCGAACGTGCCGCCGTCGATGATCGCCCCGCCGATGGCGATGCCGTGACCGCCGAGATACTTCGTCGTCGAATAGACGACCACGGCGGCACCGTGGTCGAAGGGGCGCGCCAGGAGCGGCGTCGCGGTGTTGTCGATGATGAGGGGGATGCCGAGCGGCCGGCCGATGGCCGCGACCTCTGCGATGGGAAACACCGCGAGTTTCGGATTGGCTAGGGTCTCGCCGTAATAGGCCCGGGTGCGCGCGTCGGTGGCGCGGGCGAAGTTCTCGGGATCGGCGGGGTCGACGAAACGAACCTCGATGCCCTGCTCGGCCAGGGTGTTGGCGAACAGGTTCCAGGTGCCGCCGTAGAGATCGGTGGAGGAGACGATGTTGTCGCCGGCCCGCGCGAGGTTCTGAACCGACAGCGCCGAGGCCGCCTGCCCCGAAGCGACGGCCAGTGCCGCGGCACCGCCTTCCAGGGCCGCGAGGCGCTTTTCGAGCACATCGACGGTCGGGTTGTTGACCCGGGTGTAGATGTTTCCGAGCTCTTTGAGAGCGAACAGGCTCTCGGCGTGGCCGGTGTCGCGGAACTGGTAGGACGTGGTCTGGTGGATCGGCACCGCGACGGAGCCCGTCGTGGGATCGGCACGCCATCCGGCATGGAGCGCGAGGGTCTCGGGATGCGAGGAAGCGTGTGGGCTCGGCATGATGGGATTCCTGCAGGGCATTCGACGAATGCGTCGCCTTCCCACGGAACGAACGAATTTCGATCCAGTAAGGCCAGAGCATTTCGTTCGGTCGGATGATTATCCCAGCGCCTGTCGTCACGATCATTTGCTGAGTTGCCTGATGATGAAGCAACGCAGCCCGTAGTCAATGAAACGGTCTTTTGAAGAATCCTATTCTGCGACGAAAATATTCGCGATCATGCGCCGCACGGGGGACGGAACGTTTGTCGCGTCCCGGGGAACCCATCCAAAAAGGAGCACGCAGGTATTTCCATACGTCGGAAAGGCGCCGATAGTCCGTGCCTTGACGTGGGCGCCGTTGGCGTGGCGCCATCGATTTTTCGCTGATTCCCGTCGCTTCGCGCCACGCGTTCGGCCCGGTTCCGGACGCATGGCAACGAAGGAGCGTGGCGAAGGCATAGGGTATCGGACGCACGGGCATGAACGACGGCGCGATTCTTCTCCTGACCGATCGGCCCGATCGTAGTGCGGCCCTGGAGACGATTCTCAATACAGTGGGGCGTTGCGAAGTCGTGGCCGGAGACGGGAAGCTTTCGCTCGGCACCCGGCCCATCGCCATCGTGGCCGACCTCACCCTGACCCGCCGTGAATCCGTCGGACGTCTGCGTGCGGTGCTGCCGGTGGGCCAGGCCACGCCGCAGATCGTGAGCCAGGTTGCAAATCCGGTCGCCGGCCGCGTCGTTCGCATCCCGGTGATCTGCCTGATGCGCTCGACGTCCGATCAGGACTTGCGGCAGGCCCGCGACCTCGGCGCCACGGTCTGCCTGCCGGCCTATACGGCGCCGCACCTCGTCGCCCAGGTGATCCGGGATCAGGTCTCCGCGCGCGGCGAGACCGCGAGCGGCGTGTCGGGCCAGGGAATCGTGCGCGCCACCGAGGCGCTCACCGGCCTGTTCGCAGCGGCCCGCGAGGGCGGCGACATGGCGCTCGGCGTCGTCGAGGCGGGTCTGACGCCGATCCTGGCAGCGGTGCGCGAAGGCGGGCTGACCCAGTGGCTCGACACCGTCTGGACCCACGACGACGCCACCTACCAGCACTGCCTGCTGGTTGCCGGCGTCTCGGCCCAGTTCGTCAATTTTCTGCAGTTCCGCGAGCAGGACCGGCAGCACTTCGTCCGGGCAGCCCTGCTGCACGATCTCGGCAAGGCCCGGATCCCGCAGGCGATCCTCAACAAGCCGGGCCGCCTCGACGCCGACGAGATGGCGATCATGCGCACCCACCCGGTGATCGGCTACGAGATTCTGCGCGACAGCGGCTGCGACGCCGCGACTCTGAGCGCCGTACGCCATCACCACGAGATGCTGGACGGATCCGGCTATCCCGACGGCCTCGCCGGATCGGCGATCGGCGACACCGTGCGGCTCCTCACCATCTGCGACATCTACGCGGCCCTGACCGAGCGGCGCTCCTACAAGCCGCCGATGCCCATGCGCGACGCCCTCGCGGTCCTCGAGAGCATGGATACCAAGCTCGAAGCCGGCCTCGTGCGGTGCTTCGGTGATGCCATGTCGGCCACGACAGCATGACGGCGACGATGGATGACGGCTGTGCAGCGATCGCGCACGGGACAGGCCCTCGGGCCGCGCGGTTGTCGTGGGACGCGATGGCGATGATCCGCCTGCCGCTGTCGAAGTCGGCCATCGCGGAGGCCGCCCCCCGGCATCGGCTCGATCGCCGTGGCTGCACGGACGCCGTCGGAGAATCCGGCGCACTGGCGACCCGTCGGGACCGTGGCGCTGGCGGCGGCTCGTCCGATGCGGGCGCTGGCCGGCTACGCGATCCGGCCCTTCCGGTGGGTCGGAACGCCGACGGCCCGATACGGCAGGCCCCGGGCCGAAATCGCCCGGAGCCTGCCGTCACACGTCACGGGGGTGGGGCGAACCCCATGAGCCTCAGGGCTGGAGGACGCCGTTGATCACGTGGATCACGCCGTTCGACTGCATCACGTTGGCGACGGTGACCGTGGCGGTGCTGCCCTTGGCATCGGTCACGTAGACCTTCTTGCCCTTGGATTGGACGACCAGGGGCTCACCCTGGACGGTCTTGAGCTGGGCTTCGCCACCGCCATCCTTCGCGAGCTTCATCAGGTCCTTGGCGGTGTAGGTGCCGGGGACCACGTGGTAGGTGAGGATCTTGGTGAGGGTGGCCTTGTTCTCGGGCTTCACCAGGGTCTCGACGGTGCCGGCGGGCAGCTTGGCGAACGCGGCGTTGGTGGGGGCGAACACCGTGAACGGGCCGGGACCCGACAGGGTCTCGACGAGGCCGGCGGCCTTCACGGCGGCGACCAGGGTGGTGTGGTCCTTCGAGTTGACGGCGTTCTCGACGATGGTCTTCGAGGCGTACATCGGCGCGCCGCCGACCATCGGGTTCTTGGCGAGGGCGGCGGCCGGGAGGGCGGCGCCGATGGCGAGGCTGAGGCCGAGGGCGGCGAGCTTGGAGGCCAGCGGGCGGCGGGCGGTGAGGTTATGCATCGGATTCTTGTCTCCTCTGATGTCCCGAGCGGGGCAATCGAGGTGACTTACGGCGCGTTTGGAGAGAAAGTTTCAGGAATGATCTGTTAGACGATCCGCTCGCCCGGTCGGTCCTCCCGTGGGGATCGCCAAGACTTGCGAGAAGGACTTGCGAGAAAGCCAGCGCCTCGGGCGCCAAGGCTTCGAGACCGAGCAGGGAGAAGAGCGATGGGACGTTCGGTGGCGGTGCCGTGTGACTGACGATGTTCTGCTTCAGACGCGACTGACAGCCATCGCGGCCGGTGACGAGACGGCGCTGAAGGCGCTCTATGACGAGACGGGAGCGAAACTCTTCGGCCTCGTCCTGCGTATCGTCCGTAGTCGTGAAGCGGCCGAGGACGTGCTTCAGGATGTCTATCTCCGGATCTGGCAGAAGGCCGAGACCTACGCGCCCGCAGCCGGCCGGCCGATCACTTGGATGTGTGCCATCGCCCGCAACAGGGCCATCGATGTGGTGCGCGCCCGCAAGGAGACTCCTCTGGCGGATCTCGTCGACGGCGAGGATTGGATGAATCAGGTGCCCGACCCGCACGACGGCGAGAGCGATGTTCTGGATCGCGGTGCCCTGGCCCTGTGCCTCGGCCGCTTCGACGCCGTGCACCGGCAATGCCTCGTGTTGGCCTATTGCGAAGGGTTCTCCCGCGAGGAACTGGCGGCGCGGTTCGATCGACCGGTGAACACCATCAAGACGTGGCTCCACCGCGGACTGGCGAGCCTGCGCTCGTGCCTGGACGCCAACGCATGACCGGCGATCCCTTCGATACCGAGGATTCCTTCGGCGCCGGCTCGCCCGACCGCGACATACAGGCCGCAGAGTATGTGCTCGGCACCCTGCCGCAGGCCGAACGCACGGCCTTCGCCCGTGCCCTGGCGACGGATGCGAACCTGCAGGCCGCCGTCGCCAACTGGCAGACGCGCCTGGCGCCCCTCGCGGAGACCGTACCCGAGGTCGCGCCGCCGGCGGGAACCTGGCTGCGGATCCGGGCGGCGCTGAGGCCAACCGGGGACGATCCCCGCGTCGAGAGCCTGACCCGTGGTCTGCGGCGATGGCGCCTGGGAGCGCTCGGCGCGTCGGCCCTGGCCGCCGGTCTCGCCCTGGCGCTGGGCCTCGGCCGCTTCCTGCCGCCCGACCCGGATACGGGCCAGTACGTCGCCGTGGTCAATCGGGGCGGCGAATTGCCGGCCCTGGTGGTGCGGGTCGACACGCGACGCGGCGTCGCGCAGGTCCGCTCCGTTGCAGCCGACACGCCCCGCGAGAAGAGCCTGGAGCTTTGGTACATCGCTGGCGGTGGCGCACCACGCTCCCTCGGCCTTGTCGAGGTAGGGCGTGCGAGCATGGCCATGCCGGAAATCGCGCGTGGCGCCAGCCTCGAGACCGCCGTGCTGGCCGTGAGCGTCGAACCGCCCGGTGGCTCACCAAGCGGGGCACCGACGGGACCGGTGGTCTATTCGGGCAAGCTTCTGCGGGACTGAATCGCCCGACGGCAGGCCGGATCCCTCGCCCCTCGGCGACCGCCCGGTGCGGCCGTCCAGTTGTCCACGTTCCACAAGGGTTCCTGGCGGTCGACGGTCGCGAGGAGCTCTTCGATGGGCTTCGACAGCATGGCCTTCGAGACGAGGGCGGCATCGAGGTTCTATTCGCGGTCGAACGACAGGTCGCCGGGGCTGCAATGCTCGAGATCCCCTCGCCGGGCGAACCGAATGTTTCCGCAGCCATATCGCCGGGGCGGGTTGCCCATGTGCCCGATCGCTGGCAGGCCTCGCCACATGAAGGTCTCCTCCGTTCCACGGCCCGTATCCGCCCTTCGTGCCGCCCTGCGGAGCGATGCCGGCGGTGGCCTCGTCCTCATGGCGAGCGCGGCCTTGGCGCTCCTCATCGCCAACTCGCCCCTGGCGTCAGCCTACTTCGGACTGCTGGCAGCCCATCTCGGGCCCTTGAGCGTGCTGCATTGGGTCAATGACGGCCTCATGGCGGTGTTCTTCCTGCTGGTCGGCCTCGAGATCAAACGTGAAGTCCTCGACGGCCGCCTGCGTACGTGGCCCGACCGGATCCTACCGGGTGTGGCGGCCCTCGGCGGCATGCTCGCACCGGCGTTGATCTACGTGTTCGTGAATCGCGCCTCACCGGAGACCCTGCGCGGCTGGGCGATCCCGACGGCGACCGATATCGCGTTCGCCCTGGGAGTCCTGGCGCTCCTCGGGCCGCGCGTGCCGGTCTCCCTGAAAGTGTTCCTCACGGCGCTCGCCATTCTGGACGACCTCGGGGCGGTTCTCATCATCGCCGCGTTCTATACCGCCAGCCTGTCGCTGCCGATGCTGGTCGGGGCCGTGATCACCGTCGCGGTCCTGGTCGCCCTGAACCGAGCCGGGGTGAGCCGGCTCACCCCGTACCTGCTCCTCGGCGCGGTCCTGTGGGTTCTCGTTCTCGGGTCAGGCATTCACGCCACCATCGCGGGCGTGGTGCTGGCCCTGACGATCCCCTTGCGCACCAGCCCGGCCAAGCCCGACGACCCGGCATCCCCGCTGCACAAGCTGGAGCACGCCCTCCAACCCTGGTCGTCCTTCGTGGTGCTGCCGATCTTCGGCTTTGCCAATGCGGGCGTGGCGCTGGGGGGCATGTCCGCCGCGATGCTGTTGGAACCGGTGACGCTCGGCGTGGGCCTCGGGCTGTTCCTCGGCAAGCAGATCGGGGTGTTCGGCATGATCGCCGTCGCCGTCAAACTCGGCCTCGCCCCGCGTCCGGCCCATGCAGGGTGGTGGCAGCTCTACGGCTTGTCACTCCTGTGCGGCGTCGGCTTCACCATGAGCCTCTTCATCGGTCTCCTCGCCTTCGCGGACACACCCGCCCTGGAGACCGAAACCAAGATCGGCGTTCTCCTCGGCTCCGTCAGCTGCATGGTCGCCGGGGCCCTCGTTCTCCTCTTCGCACCACGGCCCGGATCGACGGCCCGAAGCTGACGCTCGACGGAAACCCATGCTCGCCCAGACGTCTCCCACGGCCCCCGACGACATCGCCCACGTCATTCAGATCGCCCTCGCGCCGGCCTTTCTGCTGACGGCGCTGGCGACCCTGCTGAACGTGTTCTCGACGCGCCTCGGGCGCGTGGCCGACAAGGTCGACGCCGCGTCGTCCCACCTGCGCGGGGCCGGCCCAAACGAAGCAGGGCGGCTCGCGCGGCAATTGTCCTACCTGCGCCGACGCTCGTTCGTGCTCGATGTCGCGGTGGTGCTCGCCTCGATCGGCGGCATCATGACCGGCCTCGCCGTTCTGACCCTGTATGTCGGAGCGTTGCGCGATGCGGCCACCGCCTCGATCCTGTTCGGATGCTTCGGCGTGGCGCTGATCTCCACTGTCGCCGCCATTGCGGCCTTCCTGTCGGAAATCCTCATGGCGGGCCGTGGTGTCCGGGACGAGGTCGATCGGCAGACCCGCCACGCGACGGATCTCGAAGGGTCCGATCCATGAGAACCGGCGTCGGCGCAAAGCCTACCGGCCGGTCTGGAACTTGAGATCGAGGGCTGCGAGCGCCAGGAGCGGCGGCGGCATCGGAACGCCGGCCTTGCGCATGGTGCGGGCCGCCGCGCGGCAGCCGGCCTGGTCGTTGCTGGCGGCTGCGGTCTCGATACCCGCCACGGTGGCGGCGTCGGGTTTCGGCGGCGGGGGCGAGGCCGCCGGTGCAGCCGCCGCCTTTGCCGATGCGTTCGCCTGGGCGAGGGCACCCTTGCGATCGCCGAGCGCCACCGTGTCGCTGGATCCCGTGGCGCCGCTCAAGCCGGATTTCTGTTGAGGCTCACCGCCACCGCCGGAGGGCTTGCCCTCGCTCTTGCCGGACGGGTTCGACACCGCCGTCGTCTGGCTCGGTGGCGTGGCGCCCTCCTGCTTCTTGGCTTCCGGCGCCGTCACGAACGCCAGCAACTCCTTGCAGAGATCGGCCGGTCCGCCTGACGCCGCCGGAGGGGCAGCGTCCTGCGCCGAGGCCGGTAACGCGAGCAGGGTCGCCGTCGTGAGGAGTGCGATGCGCGACAGGGATTTCAGCATGCTCGTTTCCTCAAACTCCTGGGACCGCGCGGGTGTCTGTCCGATGCGACTGGTCCGCCGATCCGATGGCGCGCGCGTCAGGACCGCTTCGGGTGGGAGGCTTCGCCTTCGGCCTTGCCGTGAGCGGCGTCGTTGGCCTCGCCCACCACCGGCATGCCGTTCCATTTCGGTCCGACGAGATTGATACCCGGCTCCGACACGCGCGCACCCGAGGTCGCGAAGGCCTGATAGGCGAAAGTCTGGTTGCTGGTGAGCGCGTACATGGCCAGCACGCCGAGGGCGATGGCGGCGATGACGGCGGCGGCGAAGGCTTTCATGACGTGTTCTTCCTCGTCCGTATCATTCGGCCGGCGCGGGGTGGCGTCCCGTGAGCTGCGGGCCGCTGGCCGTCTTGGCCTGTTCCTTCTCCACCCAGAGGTCATGGTGCGCGCGGGCCCAGGCGAGATCGACCTTGCCGCTGCCCATGGCGTCGTAGGCGCCCTTCATGCCGAGCGTACCGATGTAGATGTGCGCGAGGATGCCGACGATGAAGGCGACACCGATGAGGGCGTGGATCACCTGCATGACCTGCATGCCGTTGATGTCGAGGAGCGCGAACGGGAACAGCATCATCAGGCCGGTGACACCCATGGCCGCACCGAATCCCGCGACCATCCAGAACACACCCTTCTGGCCGGCGTTGAAGCGCTCGGCATGGGGGTGGGTTTTTCCGATGAAGCCGCCGCCGGCCTTGATCCAGGCCCAATCGATCCGATTCGGGATGTTGTCCTTCACCCAGACGGCGATCATGATCACCACGCCGAGCATGAACGGCCACGCGAGGTAGACGTGGCTGTACTTCGCCCATTGCGCCAGGGTGCCGAAGGCCTCCGGGCCGATGACCGGCATGAGCAGGCGCTTGCCGAAGATGTAGTTCAGGCCGGACAACGACAGGATGATGAAGCACGTGGCCGTCATCCAGTGGGCGAACCGTTCGAACGCGTTGAACCGCAGGATCTTCTTACCTGATTCCTGGGTGTCGTCGGTGAGGATGCGTCCGCGCCACAGGAAGAACCCACCGAGCGCCGCGATCATGCCGAGGATGCCGAGCGCGCCGATCCAGGGTAGCCAGGATTCGCGAAAGGCCCGGTACTCGCGACCCTGCGGCTGAATCAGGTTCGCGGATTTCCTGTCGGGGATGCTGACGCGGCCGGTGATCTTGTCGGCCTGCTTGAACAGGAATTCCTCGTTGACCGAATCCGCCGTGGGCTTGGCGCCCATGGGGTTCTGCCCGTCCTGGGTGATCGGGTTCTGCGCCCGTGCGGCGTCGAAGGCGCCCGGGGCGGCCAGGAGCGTCGTCGCGAGGACAAGGGTGCTGAAGAGCGTGACTGCCCGCCGCATCGGCGTTCCTTTCGAATGCTTCTCGTCGTTGAGGCCGCCGCGGGCGGCGGCCCCGGAGGGGCGATCAGATCGCCACGGTCTCGCGGTAGGCGGTCTTCCAGCCCCAGGCGCCGGAGCCGTAGCCGCGCTTGACCACGCGCTGCTTGTAGATCTCGGCGATCATCTCGCCGTCGCCGGCGAGCAACGCTTTCGTCGAGCACATTTCGGCGCACAGCGGAAGCTTGCCCTCGGCGAGGCGGTTCGAGCCGTACTTCTCGTACTCGGCCACCGAGAAATCGGCTTCTGGACCGCCCGAGCAGTAGGTGCACTTGTCCATCTTGCCGCGCGAGCCGAAGTTGCCGACGCGCGGATACTGGGGTGCGCCGAACGGGCAGGCGTAGAAGCAGTAGCCGCAGCCGATGCAGATGTCCTTGGAGTGCAGCACCACGGCGTCGGCCGTGGTGTAGAAGCAGTTCACCGGGCACACGGCGGCGCAGGGCGCGTCGGTGCAGTGCATGCACGCCATGGAGACCGAGCGCTCGCCCGGCTTGCCGTCGTTGAGGGTGACGACGCGGCGGCGGTTGATGCCCCAGGGCACCTCGTGCTCGTTCTTGCACGCGGTGACGCAGGCGTTGCACTCGATGCAACGGTCGGCGTCACAGAGGAACTTCATACGGGCCATAATGGATGCGCTCCTCTCACGCGGCCTTGATCTGGCACAGGGTACACTTCGTCTCCTGCATGCCCGTCACAGGGTCGAAGCCGTAGGTGGTGACTGAGTTCGAACTCTCGCCCAGCACCACCGGGTCGGTCCCCTTCGGGTAGTAGTCGCGCATGTCCTTGCCCTCGTACCAACCCGAGAAGTGGAAGGGCATGAAGGCGACGCCCTTTCCGACGCGGTCGGTGACGAGCGCCTTCATCTTGGCCTTCGCGCTGTTCTCGGCGCCCGTCACCCAAACGAACTGACCGTCCTTGATGCCGCGCTCGGACGCATCACCGGTGTTGATCTCGACGAACATGTCCTGCTGGAGTTCGGCGAGCCACGGGTTCGAGCGGGTCTCCTCGCCGCCGCCCTCGTACTCGACGAGGCGGCCGGAGGTGAGGATGATCGGGAAGTCGCGCGCGACGTTGCGCTCCACCGCCGATTTCTGCACGGAGAAGCCGATGTTCGGCATGCGGAACTGACGCTCGTCCGGCCGGGTCGGATACTTCGCCACGAGGTCGGGGCGCGGCGTGTAGATCGGCTCGCGGTGCACCGGCACGGGGTCCGGCAGGTTCCAGGCGTTGGCGCGAGCCTTGCCGTTGCCGAACGGGATCACGCCGTGGTCGAGGCAGACGCGCTGGATGCCGCCCGACAGGTCGGTGGCCCAACTCACGGTGTCGGGCTTCTCGCCGCCGATCTTCAGGATGGTGGCGCGCTCCTCATCCGTGAGGTCCTTGTCCCATCCGAGCTTCTTGAACACCCCGAAGGTGAACTCGGGATAGCCGTCCGTGAGGTCGGAGCCCTTGGTGAAGGAATCTTCCGCCAGCAGGGTCTCGCCGTTGCGCTCGGTGCCGAAGCGCGCCCGGAAGGTGCTGCCGCCATCCTTCACGTGAAGCGACGTGTTGTAGAGGATCGCCGAACCCGGATGCCGGAGTTCCGGCTTGCCCCAGCACGGCCAGGGCAGGCCGTAATAGTCGCCGCCGACCTCCGGATCGTCCTTCGGCGCGCGCAGGGTGATGAGGTCGAACTTCGCCTGGTTGCGCATATGCGCCTTCAGGCGCTCGGGGCTCTGGCCGCAATAGCCCGTGGACCAGCCGCCGCGGTTGATCTCGCGCAGGAGATCCTCCGCCGAGGGAATGTTGTTCTCGACCTTGATGTTCTTGAACAGGGTTTCGGCGAAGCCGAGCTTGGTCGCAAGCCGGTACAGCACCTCGTAGTCGTTCTTCGACTCGAAGGCCGGTTCGACGATCTGCTCACCCCACTGGATCGAGCGGTTCGAGGCCGTGCGCGAACCCTCCATCTCGAGGGAGGTGCAGATCGGTAGCAGGTAGGTGTTGTCCTGGCGGGCATCGAGGGCTGCGAAAGTCGTGGGGTGCGGATCGGCCACCACGAGCAACTCGAGCTTGTTCATGCCCTCCACCGCCTCGGGAAGGCGGGTGACGGTGTTGCCGCCGTGGCCGAACACCATGAAGGCCTTCAGCGGGCTGCGCTGGTCGATCTGCTCCGGCGGCAGGTTCACCGCATCGAACCACCGGGTCGAGGTGATGCCCGGCGCTTCCATGTTCTCCTTGCGCGTGCGGGCCTTCCGACCCGCCGTGGCCGGCACCTCGTCGAAGCGCGACTGCAGCCACTCGTAGGGTACGTCCCAGACGCGGGCCCAATGGCGCCATCCGCCCTCGACGAGGCCGTAATAGAGCGGCAGCGACGTGACATCGAGGCCCAGATCGGTGGCGCCCTGCACGTTCGTGTGACCGCGGAAGATGTTGGCGCCGGTGCCCGGCTTGCCGACGTTGCCGGTGGCGAGACACAGGATGCAGAGCGCACGCACGTTGGCGGTGCCCACCGTGTGCTGGGTCGCGCCCATGCACCAGATCAGGGTGGCGGGCTTCTCCTTGGCGAACTTCTCCGCCACCCGGCGCAACTGCTCGCCGGGCACGCCGGAGACGCGCTCGACCTCCTCGGGCGTCCATTTGGCGACTTCCTTACGGACGTCGTCCATGGCGTAGACGCGCTGGGCGATGAACTCCTTGTCCTCCCAGCCATTCTGGAAGACGTGCCAGAGGATGCCCCAGACGACCGGGATGTCCGTGCCGGAACGGATGCGGACGTACTCGGTGGCGTGGGCGGCCGTGCGGGTGAAGCGCGGATCGATGACGATCATGTTCGCGCGGTTGATCTCCTTGCCGGACAGCACGTGCTGCATGGAGACCGGGTGCGCCTCGGCCGGATTGCCGCCGAGGATGATCATCGTCTTGGCGTTGCGGATGTCGTTGTACGAGTTGGTCTGGGCGCCGTAGCCCCAGGTGTTGGCCACCCCCGCCACCGTGGTCGAGTGGCAGATGCGCGCCTGGTGGTCGACGGAGTTGGTCCCCCAGAATGCGCCGAACTTGCGCATAAGGTAGGCGGCCTCGTTGGTGAACTTGGCCGAGCCGAGCCAGTAGACCGAGTCGGCGCCGTTCTTTTCACGGATCGCCGCGAGCTTGTCGCCGATCTCGTCGATGGCCTGGTCCCACGAGATGCGCTGCCACTGGCCGGCAACGAGCTTCATGGGGTATTTCAGGCGGCGATCGGAGGAGACGAGTTCGCGAATGGCCGCGCCCTTGGCGCAGTGCGTGCCGCGGTTGATCGGGCTCGCGTAGGACGGCTCCTGACCGACCCAGACGCCGTTGACCACTTCGGCCGTCACCGTGCAGCCCACCGAACAGTGGGTGCAGACGTTCTTCTTGATGACGGTCTCGGGGCCGACCGCCGAGGAGCCGGCGGCGCGGGCCTGCCGCACGGAGCCGAGCTGGAGCGAGCCTGCCGCCGCGAGCGCGCCAGCGGCGAGACCGGATTTCTGCAGGAACCCGCGGCGGTCGAGCATGCCGGAGGCGAGGCCGGCGGCCACGGCCTGATGCTTGGTGCGGCTCGCCGCGCCGCTCTTACGCTTCGTCAGCATGGCTGCCTCACTTCTTGCCGGCGTCGTTGGTGCTGTTCTTCAGCGTCTCGTACCCGTTGGTCCGGTAGAACGCCTTCACGTGGTCGGTGAGCCGGTAGCGCCCCTTGGTCTCGTCCTGGCCGGGGTCGTAGGCCTGGGCGTCCGTCGCCGTCATGGGCGTCGCCGAGACACCGACGGCGGCCGCGACCGTTCCGCCGCCGAGCGCGCGGAAGAACTGGCGACGACCGAGCCGGTCCTTCTGGTCTTTCGGATCCTGTCGCATGGTCGACACTCCTCAAACGGCGGGGGATGCGCCGTCGGCGCGATCCGTTGAATTCGGATGGCGGGGGGTCATGCGTCCATCGCGAAGGCCTGCGCCTCCACCTCGATGAAGGCACGACCCAATCCACCGACGGTCCGATAGAAGCGCGCGGCCTTCGCCCGCTCCAGATCGGCGAAGAAACGCCCGGCCCACGGCTCCAGATGCCTCGTGAAAAAGTCTCGCGCGGCGTCGGGTGCCGCGTCGAACCGACCGGCCACGAGCCCGGCCATGCAATCGAGGAGGATCGCGAGGTGATCCTCGGGCTCGGTCATCGCCGTATCCCGCTCGATCCCGAGACTCCGCAGATCCTCACGCACCCGAGCGAGGGGCCGTTCGTTGAGGAAGCCGGTGAGGTAGTAGGACGCGTAGGGCAGGAGCTCGCCGCGACCGACCCCGACGAAAAGGTCGTGATATTCGCGTGCCACCGTTTCCGGGACCACCTCGCGGCTGGCGCGCGCCAGAACCTCGACGGGCTGGCCGAGCAGACTGTCCCCGCCCCGAAGTCGCCCGAGGGTTTCGAGCACGGCCCGGTCCGGCGCATGCCCGAGGAGAACGGCGAGAAGATCGTAGTGCTGGGCGCGCCCATGATCGACGTCGTCAACGGTCGCGCTCATCGGAGCGTGACCGTTCTGATGTCCTTCGTCCGCGTGCTCGTTGGCCCCTGCGACGGAACGCATCCCACTCTCGAACCTGAACCTTGCGACCTTGAACCCGGGACGATCCCGATCTGCGTGACCTTCACGGAACGTCCGCTGCGCCATGGCGCGAGCCGACGGTATCCGGGTGTTTCGCTCAGCACTGTAAGCCGGGAACGTACTTTGGAGCTACGATAAAAAGCGTTCGAGACTGGCGCAATCCCGATTCCACAGCTCAGCTTGGCCTAGCACCGCCATGGCGTCGCAGGCGTGATACTGAAACTGTATTGATCGATGTTGCGCGTGCTGGTTCCGGGGAATTCGCAGGAGCGGTACTGTCCATCGGTTTTGCCAGGAGCTTCGACGCGTCCGACGCCTCGGCGACCGGCTGCCCTTCGGAAGCAGCGCTCTCGAAAGTCTCGCTTTCGGCATCGGCCTGCGGTGCCGGTTCCACCCGGCTCGTGTCGGCGGCGAGCGGTTCGGATGGATCGCGGTTGAACAGCCGGCCGAGCATGGCCTTCACGTCGTCGACGGGCAGGAGCGGGCCGAGGCCCGGCACGCCGCCGGGCGTATTCCAATCGTAGGCATATTCCCGCGCTTCGCTGACGAAGTCGCGGATGGCGGGATCGACGGACCACATCTTTCGAAGCGCGGCGTTGCGCATGGCCGAGGGCACGCCGGCACGCAGGAACGGCGTCAGGTCCGTCTCCGCCGTGAGGTCCGCGAGGGAGGGCAAATCGGCTAGGAGGTCGCGTTCCGCCTCGGCGGCCGCATCCGACGCGACGGTCTCGTCCGCCGGGGTGGGGGGATGGTCGACGAAGTCCTCCGCAACCGGCGGGATCTCCGCCCGCTCGCTGAGGCGAACGTCGCGCTTGCGCCGGGCCCAGCGCGACAGGAAGCCGTCGCTCATGACCGTCTCCCCTTGCGGCCGGCTCCGGTGCCGGAACCGCCGGCCTGCCGGGCCAGGGCCTCGGGGTCGGCCCGGTCTCGTTTGCGCTTCTCGAACACGCGCTCGATGTGGTGCGCTTCGAAGAAGGCGAGGAGCTTGGCTTGCAGATCGGGCGGCATCGGCACCGCCTCGACCACCTCGCCGATGCCCTCGGCCATGGATTCGCCCTCGTAGGGGTCGGCCGTGACGGTGGCGACCTCGTAATCCCCCTCGCCGAGCTTGCGCAGGGCGACCCAGAGGGAGGGGCGTCCGGACACGAGATTGTCGCGGTAATGCGCGGTCTCGGCCGGGTGCAGATGAACGTCGTAGGCACCCGCATAATAGGTGCCCTCGTCCTCGGTGCCCGAGAGGCGCGTCCCCGGCGGCGCGGCGGGGGCCGCCGGCAGGATCGCGACGGGGAGCCAGGCGTGGGTCGCCCACGGCCCTTTCAGGCGACGCTTCTCCACGACGACACCGACTTCGAAGTGATTGTCGGGGGGGGAGTCGGACATGGGGAGGTTCCTCAAGCCGCCGGGGAGGCGGCACGCAGGGGCAGGCCGGCGACGATGTTCTGCGGCTTCATCTGGACCTGGTTCGTCGTTGTGCCCGCGAGGATCAGGTAGACCGGTCTGTCGCCGACCTTCGGGTCGACCTGGCCCGTGTCGGCGAAAACGAGCCGGAAGAGTGCGATCACCCGCTCCTGCGTCGTGGAATCGACGGTCTCGCCCCGCCAGAGCGCGTTGCCGATGCGCGTGCCCTCCGCGTCGAGGCCGACGAACCAGCGCCAGTCCGTGTCCTCGAGCCGGTCGAGGGGGGTCACCGTGACCTCGGTGTTGAGGAGGTGACGCACGAACACCTCGATGACGCGGGCCAGACCCTCCCGGCTCCGGGGGCTCGATCCGAGATTGAGCGCCATGGAGAATGCGTCCGAGCGGCTCCAGTAGGTCCAGGCATTCTCGTCGTTCAGCACATCGAGCTCGTTGGCGGCTTCCTTGCCGAGCATCGCCACGAGGGGGGAGAGCGGGGCGGAGCCCTCGCGCGCCTCGATCACCTCGGCATCGGCGAGGAGCACGGCGCCCTCGTGCCGGCTCACCCGCTGGGTGCGGAAGAACAGTTCGGCCGCCCGCAGGACGTAGGGATCGTCGCACGAATCCAGCGCATTGCGCAGGATGAGGTGCACGAGTTGGTTGAGGAACAGGGACGGCGTGCCCTGCAGGCCCTCGCGCACGAGACTCAAGTAAGCCGCCTCGATGGAGCGCGCAGCGAGAAGCCGGTCGCGGAACGCCAGGAGCACCGCCCAGTTCTCCCGTGCGTCGGCATCCACGATGGCCGCCAAGGCCTCCGTGGTTACGGTGCGTCGGGGCTCGGCCAGGAGATCGGCGTGGAGCCTCCGCTCGGCGGCGCACGCTTCTTCCGGCGGGATCAATTCCGGCCGCGCCAGATAGGCGAGGATCAACTCGTCGGTGGCCCCGAGGCCGCCGCCTTCCGTGCGGCGGGTGAGATGGTGGCCGCTCGATACCCAGAACTCGGTCATTCCTGGCAACGGCCCCTGTTGGCTGCGTGCGGCATCATGGCTCCGTCCGGTCGCGTCGCGCGAGACCGACGAGGTCGGCGCGCTCCTCCAACTCGTCCTCGCCGGTCTCGACGAAACGGAAGGCGCGGGCGCCGGCATGGAGGCGGTCCTCGCCGCCGGGCTTCTGGTGCAACGTGCGAAACGCTTCCGCGATCGCGCCGTCCGTCTCCGTGCGATGCATCGCCACGACGGTGCCGACGGGAAGGTCGCAGAGGGAGGCGGCGAAATCGATCTCTTCCCGCGCCGCCGCGAGGGCTGCCGCTTGGTCCGGTGCGCCGAGGCGTTCCCGCAGATGGTGCGCCAGGTCCGCGACGGCCTCGTCCCGCTCGGCCTCGCTCGCCTCGCTCACCACCACCAGGGTCGAGAACCCGAACGAGCGCACCCCGAGGAACCCCGAGCGAAAGGCGACCCGGTCCTTGCCCGTCAGGTTCGACAGATCCCGGTCCCAGAACAGGAACGAGCCGGTCACGGCCCATTCGCCGGGCTCGGCGGCATCCGCGAACACGAAGCTGTCGGACGGGTCGAGACGCAGCGTTCGGGGCAGCTTGAGGGGGCTCACAGCCGTACCGCCCGGGTGGCGGGATCGCGCCAGACCGGCGTCGTCAGGCAGGGGGCGAGCGGCAGGCGCTCGACCGCGCCGTCATGCTCGAGGACGGCATCGCCGTTGCGGTCGATCTCCGCCCGCGCCCCGACGGCCGCCGGCATATGGGCGAGGTAGCGCGCCGCGATGCCGTCGAACCCGTCTTCCGCCCAGGTGGCGAACGCCTTCATGAGGTTTCGCGCGAAACTCTCCACCAGGGCGAGGCGGATGCCGGGCCCGAAGCCTTCCTCGTCCAGAGCCGTGGAGTCCGGAGTCAGACCAGGATCGTCGCCGTGAGGCTTCGAGACGAGCAGCATGGCGGAAAAGACCAGCCAGTCCGGAACCGCATCCTCGGCGCAGTCCCGTGGCCAGCCGAGGCGTCCGCCGCCGAGACGCGCCCCGTCGAACCTCAGTTCGTCCGGCCAGAGCAGGGTGATGGGCATCTCCGGCGGCCCGTGAGTCCCCACGGCATCGACGAGAGCCACCATGCCGAGAAGGAGGGCACGGCGGGCCGACGCGAGCGGCTCCCCGGGGGCGAGGACGACCGCGAGATCGAGGACATCCTCCCGCTCGACCAGAACCAGGGTCCCGGCCGCATCGCCGCCTTCGTCCGCGGCGAGCGCACAGGCGCGCGCGAAGGCATCGTCCGTCGCCGGTGCGCGCAGGCCGGTGAAGGCCGGCGGCAGCACGAGGCGCGCCGGATCGGTCGCGGACGGGACTGTCATGGGCGCGCGTTCAATCCGGGTACTTTCGCGGGTGGGACTTCACGGGCCGGACGGGGGCTCCGCCCGGTGCGATCAATTGGTGCGTTCGTAGTTTCGAACCATTCGATTATATAACGGATGCGCGAGGCCCCGCGAAGGGGCCGCGCCGGTCCCCAACGCCTCAGGTTGCCCCGTGTCCGATCGTCTCGTGTTCGCCTGTTCCTGCGAGGGCACCATGCTCCTCGACGCTACCGCCATCGCGCGCGGCTGCGGCGGGACGCTGAAGACCGCCGACCAGCTCTGTGGCCGGGAACTCGACCGCTTCCGCGAAGCCCTCGGCACGGGCGTCCCCGTCACCGTGTCCTGCACCCTTCAGTCGCCCCTGTTCGACGAGGTCGCCGAGGAACTGGGTGCCGAGGACCGCGTCACCTACGCCAAGATCCGCGAGACCGCCGGCTGGTCCACCGAGGCCGGTCGGGCCGGTCCCAAGATGGCGGCTCTTCTGGCCGCCGCGGCCGAGCCCGTCCCCGACGCCAGCACCGTCTCCATCGAGAGCCAGGGCGTGGCGCTCATCTACGGCCGCGACGCCGTCGCCATCGAGGCGGGATGGCGGCTTGCAGGGGATCTCGACGTCACCGTCCTGCTGACCCGGCCGGACGCCATCGAGCCGCCGCAGCGCAACGACTTCCCGGTTCTCCAGGGCACCATCGCGGGCGCCACCGGCCGCCTCGGGGCCTTCGAACTCCGGATCGACGATTACGCCCTCCCCGCCCCGTCCTCGCGGACGCACCTCGTCTTCGGCCTGCCGCGCAACGGTGCCACCTCGACCTGCGACGTGGTCCTCGACTTGAGCGGCGGCACGCCGCTGTTTCCGGCTCACGACCTCCGCATCGGGTATCTGCGCGCCGACCCGCGCGACCCGGCGGCGGTGGAACGCGCCATCACGGCGGCGGCCGATCTCGTCGGCACCTTCGACAAGACCCGGTTCGTGGATTTCCGGGCCGATCTCTGCGCGCATTCGCGCTCGCGCATCACCGGCTGCACGCGCTGCCTCGAAGTCTGCCCCACGGGCGCCATCGCGTCGGCGGGCGACACCGTGGCCATCGATCCCGCCGTCTGCGCCGGCTGCGGCAACTGCGCGGCCGTCTGCCCGACGGGGGCGGCCGCCTACGCCGTGCCGCCCGCGGATGCCCTGATGCGACGCCTGCGCGGCCTGATGCTGGCCTACTCCGAGGCCGGCGGCCAGGACGCGACGATCCTGTTCCACGACGGCGATCACGGCGAGCCGCTCATCGATGCCCTGGCCCGCCACGGTGACGGCCTGCCCGCCCGCGTCCTGCCCGTGCGCCTCAACGAAATCACCCAACTCGGCCCCGAGGCGATGGCGGCGCTGTTCGCCTATGGGGCCACGGGCGTGCATGTCCTCGCCCGTGCCCGGCCCCACCACGACCTCGACAGCCTCCACCGCACGGTGGCGCTCGCCGACACCCTGGCGCAGGCCCTCGGATATGGCGGGGCGGGACCGGCCATCTCGGTGATCGAGACCGACGATCCGGACGCCCTCGGGGCGGCTCTGTCGGAAGCCCACATCGGCGCCGCGTCGTCCCGTCCGAGCCGGTTCATGCCCGTCGGCGGCAAGCGCGAGGTGCTGCGCTTCGCCTTCCGCGAGATGTACGAGGCGGCGCCTCGCCCGACGGCCTATGTGCCCCTGGCGGCCGGTGCCCCCTTCGGCGGACTCGACTTCCGCACGAAAGATTGCACCCTCTGCCTCGCCTGTGTCGGCGCCTGCCCGACGCATGCCCTTTCGGACAGCGCCGAACGGCCGTTGCTGGCCTTCGAGGAGAGCCTGTGCGTCCAGTGCGGCCTGTGCGCGGCGACCTGCCCGGAATCGGTGATCGATCTCCGGCCCGGCCTCGACTTCGAGGCCTGGACCGCGCCGCGCCGCGTGGTGAAGGAAGAGGAGCCGTTCTGCTGCATCAGTTGCGCCAAGCCGTTCGGCACCCGCAGCACCATCGAGCGGGTCGTCGAGAAGCTGCGCGAGCGTCACTGGATGTTCTCGGGCTCCGGCGGCGCAGAGCGGATCAATGCCCTGATGATGTGCGAGGATTGCCGCGTCGAAGCGGCCCTCAACCAGGGCTTCGATCCCCATGCCGGGCCGGAGCGGACGCGCACCCGTACGACCGAGGATTACTTCCGTGAGCGGACGGAGCGGGGCGAGGCCGTCTGAGCGGGTCCGATGGACGGCTTGTCCTGGCGGCCCATGGTGCCGCACGATCTCGGCGCGGTCGTCGCCCTCGCTGAGGCCCTGTTTCCGGACCATTACGAGGCACCCGAGCGCTTCGCGGAGCGCCTCCGGGCAAGCCCGACCTTTTGCCGGGTGCTGGCGCCGGAGGCCGGTGCGATCCGCGGCTATCTCATCGCCTATCCCTGGCCGCTTGGCCGCATCCCGCCCCTGAATCAAGCCTTGGAAAGCATCGCGGGCCACGATGCGATCCACGTTCATGATCTTGGGCTGCACCCGCGGGCGGCGGGCCAGGGCCATGCCCGCGCGGCCGTGGCCGATCTCGTGGCGCGCTCCGACGGTGCGGCCATCGCCCTGGTGGCGGTGAACAGGTCCGTCCCCTTCTGGCGGGCTCAAGGATTCCGTGAGGCGCCCTGCCCCCCTTCGGCGGAGAAGCTCGCGAGCTACGGGGCCGACGCCCGCTACATGGTCCGGCGGCCCTGACCGGCCCGTGTCACGGCAGGGCGGTCGCCTTTTCGAGGAACCGCACCAGGGCCGCGCGGTCGTCCGCGTCGGTGATGGTCTGCTCGGGCATGCGGGTGCCCGGCGTGTAGCGGGCCGGCCCGACCTCGAACAGGCGGGCGATGGTGGTGGTGTCCCAGACGAGGTCCATGGATTTCAGGGCATCGGAATAGCGATACCCGGGCTCGCTCGCGATGCGGCGACCGATGATGCCGGCGAGATTCGGGCCGGCCCGCGGGCCGGCCTCCGGCGTCAGGGCGTGGCAGGCGACGCAGGCGCGGAAGACTTCTGCGCCGCGATCGCCGTGAAAAGCCGCCAGAGTGTCGGCCGGGCGCGGCAAACTCAGGGCGCCGATGGGCTCGCCCGTGGTGGCGTTCCAGCGTCGGACCAGCCGGTCGCTGCCGCCCGTGACGAGTTCGTCGCCCCGCCACGCCACGGACCACACCGGCAGGCCCGGACCGACGAGACGGCGCAGGATGCGGCCGCTGGCGCGATCGATGAGAGCGACGGTGCCGCCCGCCGTGGCTGCGGCCAAGCGGGTCTCGTCCGGCGAGAAAGCCAGGGCTATCACCGGGTTCGGTCCGACATCGACGGCCGCCCGCTCACCGCCGTCGGGGCGCAGCAAGCGCACGATGGCATCCCCGCCCGCCACGGCGATTTCGCCGTCACGGGTCACCGCGAGGGCGTTCAGGGGCGTCGGAAGGGGGGTGACGCGCGGCGGCCCGTCCGCACTCGGCCAGATCCGCAAGGTGGCATCGTAGCCGGCGGTGGCGATCCGTCCGTCGGACAGAAAGGCGACGGCGTTGATGGGGCCCGTGTGCCCTTCGAGCACCCGCCCGGGGCCGCCGGCCAGGGGTCGGACCCGCGCCGTCCCGTCCCAGGACGCGGAGGCGATCTGGAGCCCGTCCGGCGATACCGCCAGCCCGGCCACCGGTCCGGTGTGCTCGGAGAGGACGCGCTCGGGCTCCGACCGCCCAATGCGCCACAGGGCGATGCGGCCGTCCTCCGAGGCCGTGGCGAAGCCGCCGTCCGGTAGAGTTGCGACCGCGTTCACCGCCCCTTCGTGGAAGCGCAGGACACTCAGCGCGGTGCCGGTCGCGATTCCCCACACGATCACCGCCTGGTCGAAACCGCCCGAAATCGCGATGTCTCCACCCGGGACCACCGCCAGCGCCCGCACCGGACCACCATGGCCGCGCATCTGCGCCAGGGCCGGAAGAGTCGCGAGCGACACGGCCAACAGGCCGAACATTCCAAGGACGGATCGCATGACGCGCAGGGGCCGCATGGCTCTCGGTTCCAACGGGCCGGCTCCCCGCCGGTTCGGCCGGACCATAGCCGAGGCGCGACGGCCCTGTCCCCGGACGCACCCTGGGGCCCTGTGCCGCGCAGACCTGCACCGCACACGCTTGATCAACGCAGGCCGATGCCGCATGCGGAGTCGTATGGATGGCCCTGCGTGGATGGAAGCTGGGATTTGCCGACTGCGCGTCCTCGTGAAAACGGCGTGACGCGGCACGCCTCGGCGGCCCTGATGCCGCTGGCCGACGCGGTGGCACGCCTCGTCTCGGGCGTGGTTCCCGTCGCGGAGCGGGTGCTTCCGGCGACCTTGACCTTGGGTTTCGCGGCGGCCCACGACGTGGTCGCGAACCGAAACTCGCCCGAACGGCCGACGGCCCTGCGTGACGGCTGGGCGGTGGAGGCCGAAGGCGTCACCGGGGCCTCGGCATACGCACCGATTCTCCCGAGTGCGCCGCCGGTCTGGGTCGAGGCCGGTGAGATTCTCCCCGACTGCGCCGATACCGTGCTGCCGCCCGAGGCTCTGGAGGGCCGGACGTTCGTCGCGGATGCCCCCGCCGGCGACGGAGTCCGCCGGCCGGGCGAGGATCTCGCGGCCGGTACGCGCGTCCTCGCCGCCGGTACGCGTGTCGGACCGCTGCACCTTCTCGCCTTGGCCGCGGCGGGCCTCGCTCAAGTCCCGGTGCGCAGCCCGCGCGTCGCCCTCATCGCCACCGGTGGTTCGGCGCCCTTGGCCGAAACCCTGGCGGCCCTGATTGCGGCCGATGGCGGCGATCCCGGTACGCCCGTCACCGTACCGGATGATCCCGCGGCGATCGCGTCGGCGATCCGTGCGGCTGCGGTTGACGCCGTTCTGGTCCTCGGCGGAACCGGTCCGGGGCGGACGGACCACAGCGTCGCCGCCCTGGCGCTGGCCGGCGAGGTCCTGGCTCACGGCATCGCGATCCGGTCGGGCGAGACCGCCGCCATCGGGCGCGCCGACGGCCGTTCCGTCCTGCTGCTCCCGGGCCGCCCGGAAGCCGCGCTCTCCGTGTACCTCGCCCTCGGGCGTCCACTCCTCGCCGCCCTGTCGGGTGGCGATGGGCCAGAGCCCGTGAGCGGAATCCTGACGCGCAAGGTCAGCGCCACCATCGGGGTGAGCGACGTGGTGTTCGTGCGCCGCCACGCCGGCGTCGTCGAGCCGCTCGGCGGGGCCGACCTCGCCCTGTCGCGCCTCGCCGAGGCCAACGGAGCGATCCTGGTGCCGCCGGAACTGGAAGGCTATCCGGAGGGCACGACGGTCGAGGTCCTGACCCTGTGACGATGCCGGAGAACGAGATCCCGTTTCGCGAACGCCTGGCCGCCGCCGCCCGGCAGGAGCAGTTCCTGTCCGTGGTCAGCCGGGAGGAGGCCGCGACGCGCTTTCGGGCGGCGGTTCCCCATCGGGTCCTGCCGCCCGAGGACGTCCCGTTGGCCGAGGCCCTCGGCCGTGTGCTCGCCACGGATGTCGCCTCCCCCATCGACGTGCCGCCCTTCGACCGGGCCCTGGTGGATGGCTTCGCCGTGCGGGCCACGGACACCCAGGGCGCCGGTGCGGCGAGCCCCCGGCGCCTCGTCCTCAACCGTGAGATCCTGGCCTGCGGTGTCGCGCCGAGCCTCGCCGTGGCCGAGGGCAGCGCCACCCCCATCGCCACCGGCGGCGTCATCCCGCGCGGCGCCGACGCGGTGGTGATGGTCGAGCAGACCGAGTTCCTCGACGCGGTGCTGGCCATCGACCTCGTTCAGGCGGCGCGGCCGGGCCAGTTCATCGGCTATGCCGGGGGTGACATGGCCGCCGGCGAGACGGTCCTGCGCCGGGGCCTGCGCATCACCGCCCGCGAGATCGGCATGCTGGCCGCCTGCGGCCTCGCCCGCATTCCCGTGGTGCGCCGGCCCAGGGTCGCGGTGCTGTCCACCGGCGATGAACTCAGGGCGGCCGGACTGCCCCTTCCCCCGGGGGCGATCTACGATTCCAACGGGCCGATCGTCGCCGCGTCCGTCATCGAGAACGGCGGCGAGGCCGTGTCCCTCGGCATCGTTCGCGACGATGCGGCAGCCCTTCGCGAGGCCCTGCAGGCGGCCCTCGCCGAGAACGACATCGTCGTGCTCTCGGGGGGCACCTCGAAGGGCGCTGGCGACGTCTCGCATCGCATCCTGCGGGATCTCGGGAGCCCCGGCATCCTCGTTCACGGCGTCGCCCTCAAGCCCGGCAAGCCGCTCTGCCTCGCCGTGGCGGAGGGCAAGCCCGTCGTCGTGCTGCCGGGTTTTCCGACCTCCGCGATGTTCACGTTCCACGATTTCGTCGTGCCGCTCATCCGCGCCATGGCGGGGCTGCCTCCGCGCGAGGACGAGGCCGTCGCGGCCGTGCTGCCCCAGCGCGTGGCCTCCGAACTCGGGCGGACCGAGTTCGTGATGGCGTCGCTGGCCGAGACGCCCGAGGGGCTCGTCGCCCTGCCGGTCTCGAAGGGATCGGGCTCCGTCACGGCGTTCTCGCAGGCCGACGGCTTCTTCTCCGTTCCGGCCGCCCGCTCGGGCGTCGAGGTCGGCGAGACCGTGTCCGTCACCCGCCTGGGGGCGGGGGTGCGCCCGCCCGACCTCACCCTGATCGGCAGCCATTGCGTCGGGCTCGACCGGGTGATCGGCCTGCTGGCCGAGCGGGGTCTTCGCGCCCGCACCCTCTGGGTCGGCTCCGCCGGGGGCCTCGCCGCCCTCCAGCGCGGCGAATGCGATCTCGCCGCCCTGCACCTCCTCGACCCCGAGACCGGGCTCTACAACGGTCCCTTCCTCGCCGAAGGCTTCCGCCTCGCGCCCGGTTGGGGGCGGCTCCAGGGCGTGGTGTTCCGGCGCGGCGATCCGCTGTTCGAGGCGAGGGCGGCCGAGGCCGCCGTCACCGCCGCCCTTGCCTCGCCCGACGCCGTGATGGTCAACCGCAACGTCGGCTCGGGCACCCGCGCCCTCGTCGACGATCTCCTGAAGGGCGCCCGGCCCGCCGGGTTCTGGAACCAGCCGCGCTCGCACAACGCCGTGGCGGCGGCCGTGGCGCAGGGGCGTGCCGATTGGGGCGTCGCCATTTCCACCGTGGCCCGCGCCTACGGCCTCGGCTTCCTACCGCTCACGGAGGAGCGCTACGATTTCGCCTACGCGGCGGACAGGCGCGACACGCCGGCCCTGGCGGCGTTCCTCGACGTGCTCGCGGACGATCGGACCCGCGCGGCGCTACGCGATCTCGGTTTTCGCGTCGGAGACACCCCATGACCGCCCCCCGGATCATCGGCCTCGCCGGCTGGAGCGGGGCGGGCAAGACCACCCTGCTGACGCGGCTGATCCCCGCCCTCGTGGGACGCGGGCTACGGGTGGCGACCCTCAAGCACGCCCATCACGACTTCGACGTCGACCGGCCGGGTAAGGATTCCCACCGCCACCGGGAGGCGGGCGCCGGCGAGGTCATCGTCTCGTCCGCCCGGCGCTGGGTCCAGATCCACGAAGTCGCGGACGGCCCGGAGGCGACGCTCGCCGATCTTCTGCGCAAACTCTCGTCGTGCGACCTTGCCCTCGTCGAGGGGTTCAAGCGCGCGGCGCACGCCAAGCTCGAAGTCCACCGCGCGGCCAACGGCCGGCCACCGCTCCATCCCGGCGATCCGCGTATCGTCGGGGTCGCGAGCGACACCGATTTCCCGGAGGCGGGCGTTCCGGTGGTCGATCTCGACGATATCGCCGGCATCGCCGATCTCGTCGTCGCCCGGGCCGAATCCTTGGAAGCGACCCTCGATCGCCTCGAGCTCCCGGAGGACGCATGGCGCAGCTGAGCGACGATTGCTTCGCCTTCGGCGGGGCGCTGATGCGGATCGAGGACGCGGCGAGCCTCATCGCGGCGCGCCTGCCCGTCCTCGCCGGCACCGAATGGGTGTCCCTGGTCGACGCCGACGGGCGCGTGGCGGCCGAGGATGTGGTGGCCGGTCACGACGTGCCGCCCTTCGCGAATTCCGCCGTCGACGGTTACGCCGTGCGCCATGCCGACTTGGATGGGAACGGGGAAACCCGGCTCCCCGTCCTGGGTCGGCTCCCCGCCGGCGCCGTGCCGGATGCCCTCGCGGCATCCGGTGGCGCCGTCCGCATCTTCACGGGTGCCGCCCTGCCGCCCGGCGCCGACACGGTGTTCATGCAGGAGGACGTGCGCCGCGAGGGCGACGCCGTCCTGTTGCCGCAAGGGTTGAAGCCCGGCGCCAACGCGCGCGCCGCCGGCGAGGATGTCGCGCGGGGCGAGCGGATCATCGCGGCGGGGCGACGGCTCGTGCCGCAGGACCTGGCCCTCGCCGCCGCCACCGGCCATGCGCGCCTGCCCGTCCGTACGCGTCTGCGGGTCGCCCTGTTCTCGACGGGCGACGAGCTCGCCGAGCCGGGCACGCCCCTCGGGCTCGGTGCCATCCACGATTCCAACCGGGTGATGCTGGCGGCCCTCCTCGGGCGCCTCGGCGTCAGGGTGGACGATCTCGGCATCCTGCGCGATGCGCCAGAGCCCCTGGCGAGGCGTCTCGCGGACGCCGCCCGCGACCACGATCTCATCCTCACCTCGGGCGGGGTCTCGACGGGGGAGGAGGACCATGTCCGGACCGCCGTGGAGGCGGTGGGCCAGCTCCTGTTCTGGCGGCTCGCCATCAAGCCCGGCCGCCCCGTGGCCATGGGGCTCGTCGACGGCACGCCCTTCGTCGGCCTGCCGGGCAACCCCGTCGCGGTCTACGTGACGCTGCTGTTCGTGGTGCGTCCCCTGCTCGCGCGCCTCGGTGGGGCGAGTGTCGTACCCCCGGTTCCGCAGAAGGTCCGCGCCGCCTTCGCCTATCGCAAGAAGTCGGGACGCCGCGAGTTCGTCCGGGTGACCCTGGCACCCGGCCCCGACGGGGTGATGGAGGTACACAAGTTCCCCCGTGAGGGCGCAGGCCTTCTCACGTCGTTGACCCAAAGCGATGGCCTCGCCGAACTTCCGGACGACGTCATCGGCGTCGCGCCCGGCGACACCGTCGCGTTCTATCCCCACGCCATACTCTGGTAGCGCGTCCCCGATCATTTACGGTCGGGGATAAGACGCCGCTCTGCATCGGAAGAGAACTTCTTATTGCGCTCGTCCGCCCGGGCGTTGCATCGCAGCCGAACCCCTGCTTCCGGCACGCATGACCGAGACCCTTCACGAGACGTTCGCACGGCTAGCCACCCTCGATCGCGACGTCGTCGCCATCGCGTGGCTGTCCTTGCGCGTCAGCCTGTCGGCCGTGGCCATCGGCCTCGTTCTGGGCATTCCCTTGGGTGCGTTCCTTGCCGTGACACGGTTTCGGGGCCGGTCCGCGCTCGTCGGGCTGCTCAACGCGTTCATGGGGCTGCCGCCGGTGATCGTCGGGCTCGTGCTCTACCTCGTCCTGTCACGCTCGGGACCGTTCGGGTCGCTCGGCCTGCTGTTCACCCCTGGCGCCATGGTGGCGGCGCAGGCGGTCCTGGCGACCCCCCTCGTCGCGGCCCTGACCCGCCAAGTGATCGCCGACGCCGAGGACCATCTCGGCGAGCAGTTGCGCTCACTCGGTCTCTCCGCTCCGCGCCGGGCGGGCGTACTCATCCACGACACCCGCTTCTCCCTCGTGACCACGGCACTCGCGGCATTCGGAAGGGCGATCTCGGAGATCGGCGCCGTGCTGGTGGTGGGCGGCAACATCGACGGTCACACCCGCACCATGACGACGGCGATCTCCCTGGAGACCCAGAAGGGCGATCTCAGCCTCGCCCTGGCGCTGGGCCTCGTCCTCATCGGACTCGTGGTCACGGTGAACGCGGTGGCGGCCCTCCTGCGCGGCCACGCCGCCCGCGCCTACGGGTGAGCGCGATGGCGGGCATCACCCTCACGGACATCCGCCTCGTCCTCAATCGCACCACGATCCTCGACAGCCTGAGCCTCGCGATCCCGCCCTCCGGCATCACCGCCCTCGTCGGCCCCAACGGGGCGGGCAAGAGCGCGACCCTGCGGGTGATCGACGGGCTGTTGGTTCCGACGGGTGGCAGCCTGCGGGTGCCGGGTGCGGCGCGCCGGGCCTTCGTGTTCCAGAAGCCGGCCCTCATCCGGGCGAGTGCCGCCGCCAACGTCGCCCTCGGCCTCGTGCCCCTGAGCCTGTCTCGGGCCGAGCGCCGGGAGCGCACCCGCGCGGCGCTCGCCCGCGTCGGCCTCGCACACCGGGCCGGCGACCCGGCCACCCGCTTCTCCGGCGGCGAGCAGCAGCGCCTCGCCCTCGCCCGCGCCTGGGCGGCCCGGCCCGACCTCCTCCTCCTCGACGAGCCGACGGCGAACCTCGATCCCAGTGCCACCGAGCTCGTGGAAGCCCTCATCGCCGAGATGGCGGCGGAAGGCACCAAGGTGGTGCTCGTCTCCCACAATCTCGCACAGGTCGCGCGGCTCGCCGCCGACGTGATCGTCCTCGCCCGGGGCCGCGCCGTCGAGCACGGCCCGACCCGGACCACCCTCCTGTCCCCGCGCACGCCCGAAGCGCGCGCCTATTTCGATGGAGAACTGCCTTGGACTTCCCTCGCCGCAGCGTCCTGACCCTCGGTCTCCTCGCACTCCTGGGGGCTTCCCCCCTGGGGGCTTCCCCCCTGGGGGCTTTCCCCGCGAGCGCCGAGCCGGCCTCCATCGTCGTGGCCTCGACCACCTCGACGGAGCAGTCCGGCCTGTTCAAGCACATCCTCCCCGCCTTCGCGGCGAAGACCGGCATCACCGTGAAGGTGGTGGCGCTCGGCACCGGTCAGGCCCTCGACGCGGCGCGCCGGGGTGACGCCGACGTGGTTCTCGTCCACGACCGGGCGGCGGAGAACGCCTTCGTGGCGCAGGGCTTCGCCAAGGCGCGGTTCGACGTGATGTACAACGACTTCGTACTGGTGGGGCCGAAGGGCGACCCGGCCGGCACGAAGGGCACCGACATCACCGCCGCCCTCCGGAAGATCGCCGCGGCCAAGGCGCCCTTCGTCTCGCGCGGTGATCGTTCGGGAACCCACAGCGCCGAGCTGCGGAGCTGGAAGGAGGCCGGGATCGATCTGCCCGCGGTGAAGGGCGAGTGGTACCGCGATGTCGGCCAGGGCATGGGACCGGCCTTGAACACGGCCTCCGCCCTCGGCGCCTATATCCTGGCCGATCGCGGAACGTGGCTCGCGTTCAAGAACCGGGGTGATCTCGCGATCCTGGTCAAGGGCGACAAGCGCCTGTTCAACCCCTACGGCGTGATGCTGGTCGACCCGGACAAGCATCCCACCGTGAAAGTGAAGGAGGGGCAGGTCTTCATCGACTGGCTCGTCTCGCCCGAGGGCCAAGACTCCATCGCAGCGTATCGGATCGGCGGCGAGCAGCTGTTCTTCCCGAGCGCCGGGACCGTTCGCGCGCCGTGACCCTCAGCGCGACTGACGCTGGCGCACGACGTACCAGAGGGCGGCCCCGAGCACGATCGCCACGAGGCTTACCCAAACCCAATTGAAATCCATCGCCGCCAGGGTGTTGGCGCTGGAGTTGGAGCCCGCCGGCCCGGTCTCCGGGATCGGCGGGGCCGGGTTCATCGTCTGTGCGACGGCCTCGCCCACGGCGCCGAGCAAAATCGGTACGGCCAGTATCCGGTTCATCGCTCGATCCTCACGGTTGCCGTCCGGCCGTACCGTCGAATGTGAAAGCCGGCGCAGCGGCGAGCTCGGCCTTCGTCAGCCGCAGCTCCGCCCGGACGGGTGCGTTGCCGGAGGCGCCTGCGAGCACGGTCGCGCGTTCCCCCGTGGGCGTCTGCGCGCCCGTCGAACCCGTGGCGTCGGTGACCCGCCCGCTGTGCTTGTCCTCGACGGCGCCGAGGACGTCGCGGGTGGTGTCGCTCCCCGGCATCGTCTGCGGCCCGGCCTGGGCGGCCTCGGCCGTCGACGCGGCATTCTGGGGGGTGGCGACCGAGGTCGGCCCCGAGGTGAGTGGCACGTCGCCGACGTTCCAGGCCAGCAGTTCGAAGGGGACCGCGACGTACTTCTCACCGATCCCCAGGAAGCCGCCGACGCCGATCACGACGGTCTCGATCCGGCCGTCGGCTGCGAGCAGCACATCCTCGATGGTACCGACCCGGACGTGATCCATCCCGACGACGCCGACCCCGATCACCTTCGAAACCCGCATGGTGCCTGGGGCCGGTGCGGTCCGGAACTGAGCCGGCTTCGCGGCACTCGCCTCATCGGCGGCGCGGGCGGGTGCGTTCAGGGTCAGTGCGCCGGGTCCGCACAGGATGGCGGCAAGGAGTACGGCGCTCCACCGATACGATTTCATGGCTGACTCCAGGCGCCGGGACACGGGCTTCACGGTCTCAATGCGCGGGCGTGCGGTCCGGTTCATCGCGGTCCCATTCCGGGCGCCGGGGCGACAAACCACGAAAAATCGTCCAGAGCACCCAGCCGGACCCCGCTTTCGAGGCCCCTGCCCCTGATGCCTGCCGAGCCCCTCCTCGTCGCGGCCGCGCTCCTGCCCTTCCTCGGCAGCGTGGCGGCGGCCCTGCTGCCCCGCGACGCGCGCAACGCCGCGGCCCTTCTCGCGGGGTTCGTCACACTCGCAAGTCTCGCCTGTATCGGAGCGCTGTATCCCCGCATCGGCGGGGCGCCGGTGGTGCAGACCCTCGACTGGCTGCCCTCCCTCGGGGTCGCACTGGTGCTGCGACTGGATGGCCTCGCCTGGCTGTTCGCCGTCCTCGTCCTCGCCATCGGCGCCCTCGTGGTGCTCTACGCGCGTTACTACATGTCGGCGCAGGACCCGGTGCCGCGGTTGTTCTCGTTCTTCCTCGCCTTCGTCGGCGCGATGCTCGGCATCGTGCTCGCGGGCAACCTGATCCAGCTCGTGGTGTTCTGGGAACTGACGAGCGTCTTCTCGTTCCTGCTCATCGGCTACTGGTACGACAACCGCGCGGCGCGGGACGGCGCGCGCATGGCCCTCACCATCACGGCCCTCGGCGGCCTGTGCCTCCTCGTCGGCATGGTGATCGTCGGGCGGATCGTCGGCAGCTACGATCTCGCCGTGGTGCTCGCGTCGGGGGATGCCATCCGGACGAGCCCGCTCTACCTGCCCGCCCTCGTGCTGATCCTGGCGGCGGCGCTGACGAAATCGGCGCAGTTCCCGTTCCACATCTGGCTGCCCCGGGCGATGGCGGCACCCACGCCGATCAGCGCCTACCTGCACTCGGCCACCATGGTGAAGGCCGGCATCTTCCTGATGATCCGCTTCTGGCCAGTGCTGGCCGAGACCGACGCCTGGTACTGGATCGTCGGCACCGCCGGCATGGCGACGATGCTGATCGGTGCCTGGAGCGCGATCTTCCAGCACGACCTCAAGGGCCTGCTCGCCTACTCCACCATCAGCCATCTCGGGCTGATCACCCTGCTTCTCGGCCTCAACTCGCCGCTGGCCGTCGTCGCGGCGATCTTCCACACGGTGAACCACGCCACCTTCAAAGCGTCGCTGTTCATGGCCGCCGGCATCATCGACCACGAGACCGGCACGCGCGACATGCGCCGCCTCAGCGGCCTGTGGCGGGCCATGCCCTACACCGCGACCCTCGCCATGGTCGCCGCCGCCGCCATGGCGGGCGTGCCGCTGCTGAACGGCTTCCTGTCGAAGGAGATGTTCCTGTCGGAGGCCGTCGACAACGTGGGCGACCATCCGCTCCAACTCGCCCTGCCGGTTCTGGCGACCTTGGCCTCCGCCTTCACGGTGCTCTATTCCCTGCGCTTCATCCGCCAGACCTTCTTCGGGGCACCGCTGCACGATCTGCCGAAGGCGCCGCACGAGCCGGAGCGCTGGATGCGCCTGCCCATCGAGGTCCTGGTGCTGGCCTGCATCAGTGTCGGACTCGTGCCCAACCTCACCATCGGGCCGGCCCTGGAGACCGCTTCGCGTTCGGTGTTCGGCGAGGCCGGCCCAGCCTACGACCTCGCGATCTGGCACGGCTTCAACGCACCCCTCGCCCTCAGCATGGGGGCGCTCGCCGGCGGTGTCGGCCTCTATTTGGCGTTCGGCCGGCGCATCAACACCAACCCCCGCGGCGGCCCCTGGCTCATGCACCGCCTCGACGGCGGCTGGATGTTCGAGCGCGCCATGACCGGCCTCGTGCATGCGGCCCGCGGGCTCGAACGGGCGCTCGGGGCGACGCGCGTACAGGTGCAATTGCGCGCCCTGTTCCTCGTGGCCCTCATCGCGGGCCTGTCGGCCGTGCTCGCGCGCGGCCTGCCCGCCCTGCCCGTCCCCGATCCCTCCGGGATCGATCCCGCCTTCGCGCTCCTGTGGCTGGTGGGCGGCGCCTGTGCCGTGGGGGCCGCCGAGCGCGCCAAGTACCATCGCCTGTCGGCCGTGATCCTCACCGGTGGGGCGGGCCTCGTCAGCAGCCTCACCTTCGTCTGGCTGTCGGCACCCGACCTCGCCGTCACCCAACTGCTCATCGAAATCGTGACGACGGTGTTGCTCCTCCTCGGCCTGCGCTGGCTGCCCAAGCGCGATGAGGCCATCCTGACACCGGCGGCCGAGAACCGCCGCGCCCGGCGCCGCCGGGTCACCGACTTCGTCGTCGCGGGCGCCGTCGGCATCGGTCTCGCCGGCCTCGCCTACGCGGTGATGACCCGTCCGTCGCCCGAGGGCATCGCCCGCTGGTTCGTCGAGGAGGCCTATCCCCAAGCCGGCGGTCGCAACGTCGTCAACGTCCTGCTGGTGGATTTCCGCGCCTTCGACACCATGGGCGAGATCTGCGTGCTCGGAATCGTCGGTCTCACGGTCTTCGCCCTCCTGCGCCGCTTCCGTCCAGCCGCCGACAGCCTGGAGCGGCCGAAGCAGCAGCTCAGGCAGGAGGCCGCCGACCTCGCCCACGCGGAGCGCAGCGTCGGCGACACCGCGTCCGACGCCCTGCTGATCCCCTCCGTGGTGATCACCTGGCTGTTCCCGTTCGTGTGCGTGCTGGCCCTTCACCTCTTCCTGCGCGGGCACGATTGGCCCGGCGGCGGTTTCGCGGCGGGCATCGCGCTCACCATCGCGTTCGTGCTCCAGTACATGGCGCACGGGGCGCAATGGGTGGAGGAACGCCTGCGCATCCGCCCGATCGCCTGGATCGGCTTCGGGCTCCTCGTCGCCGTTCTGGCGGGGGCGGTGCCCTGGCTGTTCGGCCGCCCCTTCCTCACCGCCGCCTTCCAGTACGCCGACGTGCCGGTCCTGGGGAAAATCCCCCTGGCCAGCGCCGTTGCCTTCGATCTCGGCGTCGTCGTGCTCGTGGTGGGGGCCAGCGTGCTCATGCTCGTCGCCCTGGCGCGGCAATCCCTGCGCCGCGCCCGCGAAGCGGCCGCCGACCTGGAGACCGACGCCTGATGGAGATCGTTCTATCCCTGGGGATCGGCCTGTTCGCCGCCTCGGGCGTATGGCTGCTCCTGCGGCCGCGCACCTTCCAGGTGGTTCTCGGGTTGTCGCTGCTCACCTACGCGGTGAACCTGTTCATCTTCGCCATGGGCCGCCTGACGATCGGCGCCCCGCCGGTTCTCGAAGCCGGCGCCGATGCGGCGCGGATCGCCGATCCGGTGCCCCAGGCCCTGGTGCTCACCGCCCTCGTCATCAGCTTCGCCCTCACGGCGCTGTTCCTCGTCGTCCTGCTCGCCGCACGGGGCATCACCGGCAGCGATCACGTCGATGGCCGCGAGCCCGGCGCATGAGCGCACCGAGCGATCACCTCGTCGTCCTGCCCATCGTGCTGCCCATCGCCGCGTCGGGTCTGATGCTGCTCCTCGACGAGCGGCGCAGCCGCCTCAAGGCGGCGATCAGCCTCGCGACGACCACGGTCCTGCTGGCCACCGCCCTCATCCTGGCCTGGGGCACGCTGGAGGCTCCCCAGGTCTACCGCCTCGGAAACTGGGCCGCCCCCTACGGCATCGTTCTCGTCGCCGACCGGCTCGCGGCGATGATGCTGGTGCTGACGGGAATCCTCGGCCTCGCGGCCCTGGTCTTCGCCGTCGCCCGCTGGGACCGGGCGGGGCCGCGCTTCCACGCCCTGTTCCTGCTGCTGCTGATGGGGGTGAACGGCGCCTTCCTCACCGGCGACCTGTTCAACCTGTTCGTGTTCTTCGAGGTGATGCTGGCCGCGTCCTACGGCCTCGTGCTGCACGGCTCGGGCGAGACGCGGATCAGGGCCGGGCTCACCTACATCGCCGTCAACCTCATCGCGTCGCTGTTCTTCCTCGTCGGCGTCAGCCTGATCTACGGCACCATGGGGACCCTCAACATGGCCGACCTCGCCCGCCGCCTGTCGGGGCCGGCTGGGGCCGAGGCCGGGCTGTTCGAGGCCGGCTGCGCGGTGCTCGGCGTCGCCTTCCTGATCAAGTGCAGCGCCTGGCCCCTCGGGTTCTGGCTGGCCCCGACCTACTCCGCCGCGAGCGCGCCTGCCGCCGCCATCCTGGCGATCCTGAGCAAGGTCGGCATCTACGTCGTCGTGCGCCTGAGCCTGCTGTTGTTCGGCACCGGCGCCTCTGCGGGGTTCGGCCAGGGTTGGCTGTTCGCCGGCGGCCTCGCCACCGTCGCGTACGGCACCATCGGGATCCTCGCCGCGCGCGACCTCACGCGGGCGGCGGCCTACGCGGTGATGATCTCGTCCGGCACGGTGCTGGCCGCCCTCGGAACCGGCAGCCGGGCCGCCCTGTCGGGCGCCCTGTTCTACCTCGTCGGCTCGACCCTTGCGGCGGGGGCGCTGTTTCTGCTGGCCGAGATCCTCCAGCGCGGCCGCGACCCGGCCGCGGCGTCCCTGGCCGTGTTCGCCGACGAGTACCACGATCCCTTCGACGACGACGGTGCCACCGAGACCGGCCGGGCGATCCCGGCGGCCGTGGCCATCGTCGGCGGCGGGTTCCTGCTCTGCACCCTGATGCTCGCCGGGTTGCCTCCGCTGGCCGGCTTCATCGGCAAGCTCGCGATGTTCACAGGCCTCGCGGGCGGTGCGATGGCGCCCATGGCCTGGAGCTTCATCCTCGTCCTGACGGTCTCCAGCCTCGGGACCCTGATGCCCCTGGTGCGCCTCGGCATCCAGGGCTTCTGGGTGCCGCACGACGGTCCCGATCCGGTGATCGGGCGGCTCGAATTCGCGGCCCTGGCCGGACTGATGACCGTCTGCCTCGGCCTCACACTCTGGGGCGGGCTCGGGCTCGCCTACACCGATCGCACGGTGGCGTGGCTCGCCGACCCCACCGCCTATGTCCGCGCGGTCCTCCCCGGGGGCACGCCATGAACCGGTTCCTGCCCTATCCCCTGCTCTCCCTCACCCTTGTCGCGACGTGGCTGCTGTTGAACCCGCCGCTGACCGTCGCGACGGCATTTCTTAGCGTCGTCGTCGGATGGCTCGTGCCCTTCGTCATGCGGGCCCTGCGGCCCGAGGCCGTGCGCGTGCGTGCGCCGGGCACGATCCTCGGGCTGGCGGGGCGCGTTCTCGGCGACGTGGTGCGATCCAACATCGACGTCGCGAAGGTGATCCTGGGCCTGCGCCGCGGCACACGCCACACCGGCTTCGTGTCGATTCCCCTCGACCTGCGCAGCCCCTACGGCCTCGCGGTGCTGGCGATCATCCTCACGGCGACGCCCGGCACCCTGTGGATCCAGTACGATTCCAACACCGGGCGCCTGCTCCTTCACGTTCTCGACTTCGTCGAGGGCGACGAATGGGTCCGCAGGGTCAAGGATCGCTACGAGCGCCCATTGATGGAGATCTTTCCGTGAGCCCGACCCTCGTCCTCACCTACGGCCTGGGGCTGGCGCAGGCGATGCTGGTCCTCGCGATGGTGCTCGCCGCCTGGCGCGTCCTGCGCGGTCCCCGAGCCCAGGATCGCGTGCTCGGCCTCGACACGGTCTACCTCAACGGCATGCTCGCCATCGTGGTTCACGGCCTGCGCACCGGCAGCGGGCTCTACTTCGAGGCGGCGCTGATCATCGGCTTGCTCGGCTTTGCCGCCACCCTGGCACTGGCGAAGTTCCTGATGCAGGGCGAGGTGATCCAGTGACCGGCGCCGACCTGCCCGCCTGGGCCGCCTGGCTCGTGGTCGCCCTGGCGCTCGCCGGGGCCGGCTTCTCGCTCACCGGCGCCGTCGGCCTGATCCGCCTGCGAACCTTCTACGAGCGCGTGCATGCGCCGACCCTCGGGGCGACCCTCGGCATGGCCCTGATCGTCACGGCCTCCGTGCTGTACTTCTCGGTAGCAGAGGGGCATTTGGTCCTGCGCGATCTCCTGATCGGGCTGTTCCTCACCGTGACTACGCCCGTCACCCTAATCCTGCTCGGCCGCGCCGCCACCTACCGCGACCGGGCCGAGGGCAACGCCGACGCACCCCCCGACCCGTAGAGCGTGCGCCTCACCCGCTCGCCCGCAGCGAGGCGCCGAGGGCCGCCCTGAGCTGGCGGGTGGTGGACGCGTTGGCATCCGGATCGACCGGCCGGGGCGTGGCGATCGCGAAGATATCGTGGATGCGGCCGGGCTTCGGGCGGAGCACCACGGCCCGGTCGGCCAGCACGGCGGCCTCCCCGACATCGTGGGTGACGAGGACGATGGTCGGGCGCGTCTCGGCCCAGAGGCCGAGAAGGTGGCCGTGCAGATCCTGGCGCGTCACCGCGTCGAGGGCCGAGAACGGCTCGTCGAGGAGGAGAACCTTAGGCTGCGCCACGAAGGCTCGGGCGATGGCGGTCCGCTGCTGTTGACCGCCGGAGAGGTCGCGCGGCCAACGGTCCGCGTGCTCGGCGAGGCCGACCCGCTCGAGGGCATGGGCGACCCGCCTGACTCGCTCCGGTGCGGAAAGATCGGCGAGGCCGAAGCCGACATTCTGCGCGATGGTGAGCCAGGGCAGCAGGCGCGGCTCCTGGAACACGAGTCCGACGCCGGGATGGGGCCGGTCGAGCACCTCGCCGTCGAGGCGGATCGTTCCGCCGCTCGCCGTATCGAGGCCGGCGGCGAGGCGCAGGAGCGTGGTCTTCCCGCAGCCCGAGCCGCCGACCAGGGCGAGAATTTCGCCACGCGCCACCTCGACGGAAATGCCCGCGAGCGCCCGCGTCCCGTCGGCGTAGGTCTTGGAGACGTTCCGGAAGGTGAGCACATCCGCCCCTAGAGGATGTCGCGCGCCACGTCCTGCCAGCGCAGGAGCGGTCGGGTCAGGACGACGAGGATCGTGTCGGCCGCCTTGCCCAGCAGCGCGAAGGCCAGGATCGCGGCAAGGATCTGCTCGGGCTTGCCGAATTGCTGGCCGTCCACGAGGAGGTAGCCGAGCCCCTCGGACGCGCCCATCAGCTCGGCCGCCACCACGAACAGGAAGCCGAGGCCGAGGCCCGTGCGGAGCGCGACGATGGTGGCGGGCAGGACCGCCGGGAGCAGAATGCGGCGGGCCAGCGCCGGTTTCGACAGCCGGAAGATGCGCCCGACTTCTACCAGCTTGCGGTCGACGGAGGCGATGGCCCCCGATACGCCGACATAGACCGGAAAGAACACGCCGACGCCGATGAGAACCACCTTGGGCGTCTCCAGGATACCGAGCCACAGGATGAACAGGGGCACCCAGGCCAGCGACGGTACCGCCCGCAGGGCCTGGAACGCCGGATCGAGGAGGTGGCGCGCCAGTGGCAGGGTGCCGGTCACCGCGCCGAGGGCGATGCCGAGGCCTGCCCCGAGGACGAAGCCGGAGGCGACGCGCACGAGGGTGGCCTGGACGTGCAGCCACAGCTCGCCCGAGGCGGCGAGGTCCGACAGGGTGGCGAGAACCCGGCTCGGCGGCGGAACGAGGCCCCCCTGCGCCAGGCCGCCCCGGACGGCGATCTCCCACCCGATCGCCACACCGAGCGGGAGGAGCAACCCCAGCACCGTGCGGCCCACGCGATCGCCACGGAGCGGGAGCCCCGAGGCGGGCGCCTCCCGACCATCCGCCTCCGCCGTGTCGGTCAGCCCCGCAGCCATGCTCAGCGCTGGGCCGTTGCGGGCGAGAAGCGAGTGTCGATCAGGCCGTCGACGGCCGCAGCCACATCCGTCCCGGCCGGGATGACGCCCGCCTGCTGCAGGGCGAGGCCGGCGGCGCGGATGCTCGCCGCCTGGACCGGTCCGATCGTGGGCTGGCTCAGATCGGTGCGGGTCAGTTGCCGGGCGATGACGGCCTCGGGCAGCTTGGTCGCCGCGATCAGCGCTGCCTGCACGGCGGCCGGATTGGCCAGCGCGTAGGTGCGGGCGCGCTCGTAGGCGGCGATCACCGTGGCCACGAGGTCGGGATGATCCTTCGCGAAATCCTCGCGCACGTCGAGGACGCCCCAGGTGTTGGCCGAAGCATCGCGGAAGAACAGCACGTTGCCGCCCTCGATCTCGGCCGCCGCCATCATCGGGTCGAGGCCGGCCCAGGCATCGACGTCGCCGCGCTCCAGGGCGGTACGTCCGTCGGCATGCTGCAGCAGGACGAGCTTGGCGTCTTTCTCCGTGAGGCCGGCGCCCTGGAGGGCGCGGATGAGGAAGATGTGCGGATCGGTGCCGCGGGTGACCGCGATGCGCTTGCCCTTGAGGTCGGCGGGTTTGGCGATGCCGCTGTCCTTTCGGGTGACGAGGGCGGTCCATTCGGGCTGCGAGAAAGCGTAGATCGCCTTCACCGGGTTGCCGTTGATCCGCGCGAGCAGGGCGGCGGCCCCGGCCGAGGAGCCGAAATCGATGGCGCCGCCATTGAGGAATTCCAGCGCCTTGTTGGAGCCGAGCGACTGCACCCAGCGCACTCCGATGCCCTTCTGCTTCAAGGCTTCCTCAAGGAAGCCCTTCTCTTTCAGGACGAGGCTCACCGGATTGTAGGTCGCCCAGTCGAGGCGGACCTCCTTCACCTCGGCCGCCAGCGCCAGGCACGGGGCCGCCAGGAGCGCGAGGGCGCCGCAGGCCATGGCGAGAAGCGTGCGGCGCGGAACGGCTTTGAGGTGACGCATGGGAGGCTCGCTCGTTCATCGCGGCGGCCCGTGGGCCGCCGCCGGTTGGGGAGTCTAGCGGCGCGGCAGGGAGTGCAGCGCCTTCAGGAACACGTCGACGTCGTGGCGGGTGTTGTAGAAGGCGAGCGACGCGCGCACCGACTGATCGACGCCGAACCGGCGCAGGGCCGGCAGGGCGCAGTGATGCCCCGACCGCACGGCGATGCCGCGTGCGTCGAGGTGGTGGGCCACCGCCTCGTTCTCGTGCCCGTCGACGACGAAGGACATGACGCTGGCTTTCTGCCGGGCCGTACCGATGAGGCGCAGGCCCTTCACCTCGGCGATGCCCGCTTCGGCGTACTCGAGCAGGTCGTGCTCGTAGGCGGCGATGCCCGGCAGTCCGACGCTTTCGAGGTAGTCCAGCGCCGCGCCGAGACCCACGGCCCCGGCGATGTCGGGCGTGCCCGCCTCGAACTTTTCGGGTGCGCCCTTGTAGACGGTCCGCGCGAAGGTGACGTCTTCGATCATGTGGCCGCCGCCCTGCCACGGCGGCATCGCCTCGAGCAGGTGCTTCTTGCCGTAGAGGGCACCGATGCCCGTTGGGCCGAACACCTTGTGGCCGGAGAACACGAGGAAGTCCGCATCCAGCGCCTGCACGTCGAGGGGGATGTGCGGCGAGGATTGGGCCGCGTCCACCAGCACCGGTACCCCGTAGGCGTGGGAGAGGGCGATGATCTCCGCCACCGGGTTGATGGTCCCGAGCGCGTTGGCGACGTGGGTCACCGACACGATCTTGGTGCGGCCCGACAGCAGGGCGGCGAACTGCTCGAAGATGATCTCGCCCCGGTCGTTGACCGGTATCACCCGCAGGGTCGCGCCCGTGGCCTGGGTCAGGAGTTGCCAGGGCACGATGTTGGCATGGTGCTCGATCTGGGAGACGATGATCTCGTCACCCGGACCGACATTGGCGCGGCCGTAGGAATTGGCCACGAGGTTGATCGCCTCCGTGGTGCCGCGCAGGAAGACGATGTCGTCCTTGGAGGGCGCATTGAGGAAGCGCCGCACCTTCTCGCGGCCCCCTTCGAACAGATCCGTGGAGCGGGCCGCCAGGGTGTGGGCGGCCCGGTGGATGTTGGAGTTGTGACGGGCGTAGAACTCCGACGTCGCGTCGATGACGCTCTGCGGCTTGTGCGTGGTGGCGGCGTTGTCGAGCCAGATCAGGGGATGGCCGTTGATGCTCTGGTGCAGCGCCGGGAAGTCCTTGCGGACGCGCTCCACGTCGAACGGCGCGGCGACGGGGCTCGCCCCTTGGGTCGAGACATGCGGCGCATGCCCGTGACCCCGCCCGTGACCCTGCCCACGACCCGGCTGCACTCGCGGCGACGCGCTGCCCGGCCGGCTGCGGTCGGCGAGGAAGTAGTACTCGCCCTGCGAGAACGGCTCGTCGCCGATCTCGACCTTATGGGGCGACTCCCGGCCGGCCGGCTCCGGCGAGAGCCGGCCAGTGCGCGAGAACGTCTCCTGGGCCTCGTCCTTGCCGTGGCTGCCGGGCGCTGCCGGAACCAGGGACGGGGCGAAGCCGTGGGCGAAGCCGTTGGCGCGCGGATGGTCCTTGGCGACGGTGCGGTGGAGGTCGACGCCACCGGGCAAGGTGGCGGCCACCTCGGGCACGCTCGGCACGAAGAACTCCGGCAAGGCCCGCCCCGGGCCCTGCGCCTCGGGGTGGACCGACGGAAATGCCGACGGCTGGGCGAAACCCGGCCCGGACAGGCCCGGCAGGCCGACCGGTGGCGTGCCGAACGTGCGCGCCCCCAGCGTCGAGACATCGGGCTGCAGGCCCGACGGACCCGAGCCGGACGGGATCGAGGGCGTGCCCAGATCCGCCTTCGGGGCCTGGGGGTGGCCGAAGCCCTGGGGAAGATTCTCCAGAGCCTGCGGGGCTTGCGGGGTCTGCGGCAGGTTCGGGGTCAGGGGCACGCTTGCGGCCTGCCCCTGACCGTAGATCTCGCGGGCGAGGCGCCCGACGAGATCCGAATGTGCCGCATCGCCGAACACGCCCGTGGGGAGACTGCCCGTGGGAAGACCGGCGGACGGCGCGTCAGGCGTAGTCATGGTAGTTGCCCAGGAGCACGTTATCGAGGCGCGCGATGGCATCCTCGACCAGGACGGCGGCCGAGAAGTAGCGGGTCACGAGGTGCGAGGCGATGGAGTGGTCGTTGGTGCCCATGTAGCGCACCGACAGGCCGGTCTCGATCTCGCCGGTGACCCCGGACTTCTGCAGGCCGACGACGCCCTGTTCGTGCTCGCCGACGCGCAGGAGCAGGATCGAGGTGGTCTGGGCGCCGGTCACCGGATCGCGGTCGATGGGCAGCTTGTCGCTCGGCACGATCGGCACACCACGCCAGGTGAGGAAGGGCGAGCCGAACAGGTGGATCACCACCGGGGGCACGCCGCGCCGGGTGGCTTCCCGGCCGAAGGCCGCGATGGCGCGGGGATGGGCCACGAAGAAGGCGGGCTTCTTCCAGACCAGGGTCAGCAACTCGTCGAGGTCGTCCGGGGTGGGCGGGCCGCCGCGGGTCGGGATGCGCTGGCGCTGGCTGACTTCGTGCAGCAGGCCGAACTCGGAATTGTTGAAGAGTTCCCACTCCTCGCGCTCCTTCACGGCGTCGACCGTGAGGCGGATCTGCTCGCGCAGCTGGTCGATCTCGTTGGAGTAGAGGTCGGTGACGCGGGTGTGGGTGTGGAGGATCGTCTGGATCGTGGAGAGGTGGTACTCGCGCGGGTCGATCTCATAATCCACGAAGGTGGTGGGCAGGCGCGGCTCGCCGGTATGGACGGCGAGCAGCTCGATGCCCTGCTCTCCATGGGAGTTGGTGTGCCCCTTGAGGCGGTCGCGCTCCTCCACGTACTGGGTGATGCGCGAGCGGATGCCCTCGTCCTCGATGGCGGCCCGGTCGAGGGTCAGGAGCGTCACCGCCGAGAGCGCCTTCACGGCCGGCGCGGGCGTGTTCTCGCCGACGAGGTCGCCGTCACCGAAATAGTCGCCACCGGTGGCCAGCCCCTGGCGCAGGCGCCCCTTGAACGGTCCCGACAGGGTGAGTTCGACGGTGCCCTCGGCCACCACGGTCAGGCTGCGGTCCGACGAGCCTTCCTCGGCGATGACGTCGCCGGCCTTGTGCTGGGAGGCCGTGAACCGGGAGGCCAGGGCCGAGAGCTCGGCGTCGCCGAGCCGGCTGAACAGGGGGATGCGGCGCAGGGAGGCCGGGCGCACCAGGCGGGCACCGTCGTCGTTGGACAGCTCGATCCGACCGGGCTTCGCCAGCACCACGGCGCGGCGGTTGACCCGGTAGACGCCGCCGGCGACATCGACGAAGGGCAGCA
Source organism: Methylobacterium sp. Leaf87 (assembly GCF_001422775.1). NCBI lineage: Bacteria > Pseudomonadati > Pseudomonadota > Alphaproteobacteria > Hyphomicrobiales > Methylobacteriaceae > Methylobacterium > Methylobacterium sp. Leaf87. The sequence continues at coordinate 192,093 of NZ_LMMI01000056.1, forward strand.
GGCGATGGAACCAGCGCGGAGTGTTGGCCGCGTTCTGGACCGAAGTGACGGTCGCGGTGGCGAGATTGCGTGCCGCAGAAGCGCTCACGCTCAGACCGGGTCCACTCATTAGGGGTCGTCTCCGTATTTCGGGCAGAGGCATGGGAATGCGCGCGACGCGAATGGAATCGCATCGGAACCGCGCCTGACGTGCCCGCTCTCGGTGGTTATGTTTGCGGCCCGCCGCTCGAAGGGTTTCGGTGCGAGAGCGATTTCGGTTTAGCTTTCGCGATTAACAAAGGTCAACAAAACGTTCTTCTATATATTTGCACTGAAGGAGTTCAATGCATTGTGCATTGGTGTCTCGTAGATAGAATTGGCTAGGCAGCAAGGGATGGGCAAAAAAATCATCTCGTGTTGCTGTCTCGCGTAGAACAGCTGGACTGAAAGAATTTTTTTAAATCCCGTCCCCGAAGAACTGATCCATGTTCATGGCAGGGACTTCGGCTGTCTTGAGCCGCGACACCACCCGGGCCGGCACCCCTGCCACCGTGGTGTGGGCGGGCACGTCGTGCAGCACCACGGCCGCCGCGGCGACCTTCGCCCCCTCCCCGACTCGGATGTTGCCGAGCACCTTGGCGCCGACGCTGAGGAGCACGCCGCGCTCGATCTTGGGGTGGCGGTCGCCGCTCTCCTTGCCGTTGCCGCCGAGCGTCACCGATTGCAGGATCGAGACGTCGTCGGCGATCACCGTAGTCTCTCCGATGACGACGCCGGTGGCGTGGTCGATGAACACCCCCGAGCCGATCCGCGCGGCGGGATGGATGTCGGCGCCGAACACCTCGGAGATCCGGCTCTGAACGTGCAGGCTCAGGGTCGCCCGGCCCTGGTGCCAGAGCCAATGGGCGACCCGGTAGCCCTCGAGTGCGGCCAATCCCTTGTAGAACAGGAACGGATCGAGGTAGCGCCGGCAGGTCGGGTCGCGCTCGCGGATGGCCACGAGGTCGCGCACGGCATGTGCTCCGGCATGCGGATCCGCCTCGAAGGCCGAGAGGCAGAGGTCGCGCATGGACAGGCGCGCGAGGTCGCCGTCGCCGAGGCGGTGGGCGAGACGATACGCGAAGGCGTGGGACAGGCTCGGCTGGTCCAGGATCGTCGCCTGGATGATGCCGGCATAGAGCGGTTCCTCGACGATCGCCGCCTCGGCCTCGCTCCGCATGGCCCGCCAGACCTCGGATTCCGCATCGGTGTGGCTGACGCTGCGTAGGGGCGGCCGCGTGAAGCCGGCGCGGGCGATGCCGGCTTGGAGGGCGCTCGTCATTCGATGTGATCCTGCGGTGGGGATGGAGCCGCGACCGGACGAGACGTGCGCCGGATCAGGCGATGCGTGTGAACAGGGACGCGCTGTAGCCGACGAGGACGCCGTGCCCGGCGAACTCGACGTCGACGGCCAAGGCCTCGCCCGGCGCCGGATGGATGCCGATGACCCGGCCCGTGGCGTGGCGCCAGATGCCCAGAGCCTCCGCCACGTCGAGCCGTGCGAAAACAACCTGATCGCCCTGAGTCATGGTGTTGTCTCCCTGGCCCCGATTCGCCGAAGCGAAATCCGGGGTGTGATACTTTTTTTCGTTTCGGGGTCTGCCCGGAGTTTGTTTTGCTTTTGTCTTCTGGATTTGTAGTATTTATTCTGTATAGGTCTTCATTGTATCCCGATTTTAGGCAATGTCCAAGATAGATCGTCTGTTTTGCTCATGCCATTGCTCCGCTTCCCCCGAGGGCGCCTGCACGAGGATATGGAATACGGGGGAAGCCGTGCGGTTCTGCGGGGCGCCGAACACCAGTGCGTCGGGCCTTCAGGGGCGTCACGCCGGATGGATCAGCGCGCCATGCCCCAGCGGCGAACGGTGAAGCGTTCGAGGGTCGCGAAGACGACGTTCTCCACGAACAGGCCGATGAGCACCACGAGAACGAGGCCCGCGAAGACGCGGTCGGTGTAGAGCTCGTTGCGGTTCTGGAAGATGTACCAGCCGAGCCCGCCGCGTCCCGACGCGGCGCCGAAGACGAGTTCCGCCGCGATCAGGGTGCGCCACGCGAAGGCCCAGCCGATCTTCAGCCCGGACAGGATCGCCGGCAAGGCGGCCGGGATCAGGATCTGCAGCACGTAGGACGGACCGCGCAGGCCGTAATTGCGCCCCGCCATGCGCAGGGTCTCGGGCACGCCTTGAAAGCCCGAATAGGTGTTGAGGGCCATCGGCCACAGCACGGAGTGGATCAGCACGAAGATCAGGCTGCCGGAACCGAGGCCGAACCACAGCAGGGCCAGCGGCAGGAGCGCGATCGCCGGAAGCGGATTGAACATCGCCGTCAGGGTCGAGAGCAGGTCTCGGCCGAACTGCGTCGAGACGGCCAGCGTCGTCAGCCCGAAGGCGAGCACGATCCCGCAGACGTAGCCCTGCACCAGGAGGGAGAGGGAGATCCACACCCGGTCGAGCAACTCGCCGTCGATCAGGCCCTCGATCAGGGCCGACAGGGTGGCGACGAAGCCGGGGAGCAGCAGGTCGTTGTCCTGCCAGCGCGCCAGCCCCTCCCAGACCACGGCGAGCACGGCGATGATGAGACCCTTGCGCAGCCAGTCCTGCTGCCAAAGACGCGTGGACAGCGGCAGCAGGCGCTCCACCGGTGCCTCGACGAACGGCGGCAGGACCCGGTCGTATTCCGGGCGAATGGGCGGCGTGAGCGTCCGGCCCATCATGCGACCGCCGGTGCGGATGCGGGGTCCGTCTCGAACAGGCGTGCGTGCAGCCCCTGCACCGCAGACTGGAATTCGCGGCTGCCGAGGCTGCCGAGATCGAACGCGTGACTGTTGAACTCGCCCCGGACGCGACCGGGATGGGGGGAGAGCAGGGCCACGCGGTTGCCGACCACCAGGGCCTCCTCGATGGAATGGGTCACGAACAGCAGCGTGAAGCGGGCCTCGTCCCACAGGTTCAGCAACTCCTCCTGCATCCGGCGGCGCGTCAGGGCGTCGAGGGCTGCGAACGGCTCGTCCATCATCAACACCTTCGGCTGCATGGCGAGCGCCCGCGCGATGGCGACGCGCTGCTTCATGCCGCCCGAGAGCTGGTGCGGGTAGCTGTCGGCGAAGCGCGACAATCCGACCTTGTCGATGTAGTGCCGGGCGCGTTCCCCGGCCTCCCGTCGGCTCAGCAGACGCGTCGCCCGTAAGGGGAACGCGACGTTCTGGGCCACGGTCTTCCACGGGGGCAGCTGATCGAATTCCTGGAAGACGACGATGCGGTCGGGACCGGGCTCGCGCACCGGCACCCCGTCGAGGGTAATCTCACCCTCGACGGGACGGATGAAGCCGGCCGCCGCCTTGAGGAGGGTGGACTTGCCGCAGCCCGATGGGCCGAGCAGCACGAAACGGTCCGCTTCGTAGACATCGAGATCGATGCGGTGCGTTGCGCGCACCACTCGCTCCGGCGTCCGGTATTCCAGGGTGACTCCGGCGAGGCGCAGGAGGGGCGACGGGTCCGGCTCTGGGCGTGCCTGCGGCGGCGATATCGCGCGCGTCCCGTGGGCGACGGAGCGAGCCGGTTCCCGCTCGAGGAGAGCGAGGTCCGATCGTGTGGCGGCGAACGTCATGGTGCGCGCCGCCTTCAGCTGCCGGTGTCGATGCGCGGATCGGCGAAGAAGTAGTCGCCGATGGCGTTGGGCTCGGTCTTGATCGCCCCGACCCGGTGCATGAACTTGCCGAGACCGATGGTGTTCTCCGGCGCCACCTTGAAGGTCACTTCCGGGTTCTTGATGATCTTCATCAGCAGGTCGCGATCGATCTTGCTGCTGGTGGTCTTGAGATAGATCTCGGCGGCCTTTTCGGGCTGCGTGATGATGAACTTGGCCGCCTCGTCGAGGGCGTCGAGGAAGGCCTTGTAGGTCTTCGGGCTGGTCTTGTAGAATTTCTCGGTGGCGTAGAGCACCGTGGACGAGGCCGGGCCGCCCTGGACCGCGTAGGAGTTCAGGACGATCCGGGCCTTCGGATTCTCGGCGAGTTCCTGATCCTGGAACGGCGGGTTGCCGAAATGGCCCGAGATCTCCGTGCCCCCCTTGATGATGGCGGCCGCCGCCTCCGGATGGGGAATGGCGACGCTGATCTTGTCGAGCCGGGCGTAGTCCTTGTCGCCCCACTGCTTGGCGGAGGCCATCTGCAGGATGCGCGACTGCACCGAGACGCCCACCGCCGGCACCGCGATCCGATCCTTCTCGGTGAAGTCACCGATGCTCGTGACGGCGGGATTGTTGGTTACGAGGTAGTAGGGAAAGTTCCCGAGCGAGGCGACGCCCTTGACGTTCTGCCGTCCCTTCGTGCGATCCCACAGGGTGAAGAGGGGGCCGACGCCCGCGCCGGCGATCTCGATGTTGCCCGACAGCAGGGCGTCGTTCACGGCAGAGCCGCCCGACAGCTGGACATAGTCCACCTTGATGTCGAGACCGGCTTGCTTGCCGTGCTTCTCGATGAGCTTCTGATCCTCGGCGACGTTGAGGAGCAGGTAGACGACACCGAACTGCTTGGCGATGCGCAGCTGGCCCTCGTCCGCCCTCGCCCCGCCGAAGCTCGCCAGGGCCAGCGCAAGGCTTGCGACCAGTCCCACGGCGTTCCGACGCGAGAGCGCGCCGCGTTGCTTTGTCATCGTCCGCGCCTTTTTCGATCAAATCTCCTTCGCAATGTTGCCTTGCGAAGAAGCTTGAATCTGCACAGTCGTTGTTCTTGGGTCAACGAAAGCATTATCTTTAAAGAGCGTCGATTGGAGGTGAAGTGCCCTCGGAAAGCCCTCGAAATTGGACCGGAATCCTTTTGCCCCGCTTTTCCACAGAGGCACGGACGAGGATGGTGTGACAGGCCACGCCGAGGACGCGACGCGGTCGCTCGCACCGAGACCGGCCCCTATGCGCAAGCCCTGCGATCCTCGATCTCGGTATTCATGGAGGCGTTCGCGCGGGGCGAGCCCCGGGGGACATGCTCACCGGGACCCCGGTCAGGCGTCGGCCTCGTACGGTCCGGAATCCTCCAGCATCGCGGCGATCCACAGGGCGGCCCGGCCGAACGCCGCACCGCCCTCCCCTCGCGACCCCATGATTTCCGAGAGGCGTACCGCTGTCATCGCATGGCCGCCGTCTCGCAACCGCGCCACGAGGCGGGGGGCGCTCGCCCCGGCGACTGCCGCGAAGCTGCGCCGCCCACCGTGGAGCGCGCCGGCAAGCAGAGCCGCGGCCTCTTCGAGGATGGTCTGAGCGCCTGCAATCGCGCCGGGCACGAACGCTGTTCCGGCGGCGTCCGGAGCCGCAAGGTCGGGCACCAGGAGTCGATCGGTTCCGATGGACCAAGGATCGCAGACCAGGGCGCCGTCCACGATCCATACGGGGCCGGCGACCTGCCGTACGGGGCCCCACCGTTCGGAAAAGGCGCCCGCGAGGGCGTCGAGGGCGCCGGGCGCGGTTCGGTCGTAGGTGCGCGCGAGGCGCAGCGTACCGCCACCATGGGGAAGATCGACCGCCGCCTGCCAGATCTGCGCGCCCGCCGACCACGCTTGGCCCACGACCTCCGCCACGTCGAAGACGTGGAAGGCATCGAGCCGGTCGCGCGGCCGCAGGAAGCCCGGTGGGCGCTGGGCGAGGCGGCGCAGGATCTCGCCCGTCCGGGTCGCCGCGAGGGGAGCGGGCAGGCGCAGCAAGGGCTCGCGCGGCAGGAGTGCCGTCCGCCCGCGCGCGCCCTGGCCGAGCGCCAACAGGCCATCGGCCCGCCGCCGGGCCACGCTGGTGAGAATCTGACCCCGGCCGAGGGCGCCGAGCGACAGGCCCGGCGTGAGGGCGCGCCCAGGCAGATGCGTGACGAAGTCCGTCTCGTCTTCGGCCGGCGCGTAGGTGCGTTCCAGCGCGAGGGTCGCACCCGTATCCGTGTCGGCGAGTGCGACCCGCGCCAGGACTTCGCGCCCTCGCGTCACCAGCCGGGCGCCGAGGGAGACGAGGCGCGTCTTGGCCATGGGCGTTTCGTACGGCTGGCCGAGGCCGAGGGCGGCGGCACCGCCCACCCGGACTCGCGCCAGGAGTTCGGTCACGAGCTGCAGCACCCTGGCTTCGTCGTGCGTTGCATTGCGGGTCGCGTAAGCTGCGATCTGCGCGGTGAGGTCGGCTTCCGCCAGCAGGATTTGCGTGGCCCCCCGCGCCTGTGCGGCCCGACGCAGCCGTCCGAGGGCCGCCGCATGGGCCTCCGGCCCGGCCGTGACCCCGGCGTCGAGAAGTCCGGCGACGAGTTCGCCCACGGCGTCCGCGAGGTCGTCCGTTCCGTGATCGAGGGGAACTCTGTCGTCCCCGAGCCGCACCTCCGCCCCGCCCCCGGCTTCACGGAAGGCGCGGATCGCCACCGCCACATGGGCGCAGCCGCCGCCGGCCGCACAATCGCAGCGCGCGTAGCCGACGGCGTCGGGAACAAGGAAGCGCACGCTCGCCGTGGGCAGACGCGCCGCCGGGACCGCCCCATGATCGAGCCCCACGGTCACGCCAGCGGAAAGCAGGCGCTTCAGCTCGGCTGCGGCAGCGGAGCTGAGGCCGGCCTCGAATGCCTGGCCGTCCAGGGTGCCGGGGTCCCAAGGTCCCGCTTCCCCATCCGCCCGCGAAGCGGGTGCGCCCGCACTCGCGCTGGCGCGGTAGGCGACGACGAGGGCGACGCGGTGGCGGCACATTCCGCTCGCCGGGCAGGTGCAGGTCGCCTGCCCCGGTGGCTGGCCGGGGTCGAGGCGGGTCAGCGTCCCGTCGGCGAAGCGGGCTTCGACGGTGCCGTCCGGCGCCTCCGCGAGGACCGGTCCCTGCCCGGCCGTGACCTCGCGCACCGCCCGTTTCACGAGGCCTGCGTTGGAAAGCTGGGTCAGGCTCGCGTCGGTGAGTGCCAGGAGGTCGGCGCGCGCCATCCGCCGCTAGCTCCGGATGACGTGGGCGAGCCAGCCGGCCAGTTCGCCCGGCGTCATCGCGGCGATTTCGGCCCCGGCCTCGACCAGACGCTGCGCCATGGCCCGGTCGTAGGCCGGCCGCGCCTGCGAATCGAGGGCGGCGAGCCCGAGCACCTTGGTGCGCTGGCCTGTGAGGGCCCGCACCCGGGCGACGAGCACGGCCTCGCTCGCACCCTCGTAGAAATCCGAGACCACGATGACGATGGCGCGCTCGGGAGCGGTGATCAGCCCGGCCGCGTAGCCGACGGCGCCGCCGATATCGGTGCCGCCGCCGAGCTGGACCTTCATGAGCAATGCGCAGGCGTCGTCGCAGTCGCGGGTCAGGTCGACCAAGGCGGTGTCGAAGGCGACGAGATGGGTCTCGATACCCGGCAGCTTCCACAGGCAGGCCGCCATCACCGAGGCGTGGATGACCGAATCGAGCATCGACCCGCTCTGGTCCACGAGAAGGATCACCTGCCAGGGCTGCATCCGGCGCCGGTTGCGGGCGAAGAAGTGCAGGCGCTCGACGGTGATGCGCCGTCGCTCGGGGTCGTAGTGGCGCAGGTTGTCCCGGATGGTGCGATTGAGGTCGAGGTCCCGGGCGCCGGGGAGCCGGGTGTGGCGGCGCCGGTCGAGGACGCCGCCGAAGGCGACCGCGAGATCGCGGGCGAGCTGTTCCATGAGGCGGCGCACCACCTCCTGCACCAGCCGGCGCGCCATAACCAGCACGTCCGGCGCCATGAGGTGCTTGGTGCGCAGGACCGCCTTGAGCAGGGTCTCGTTGGGTTCGGCGCGGGCGAGCACCTCGGGGTTCGTGATCACGTCGTCGATGGCGTAGAGTTCGATGGCGTCGCGCTCCAACCGCTCGATGGTCTCTTGCGGGAACAGGGTGTGGACCGCGTTGATCCAGTCCGGCACGGTGAGGGCCGAGCCCTCGCGGCCGCCTTGTCGGCGCACACCCCGTTCCGCGCCGCCGCCATCGCGGCCGTAGAGCCAGTCGAGTGCGCGGTCCATGGCCGCCGCCCGGCCGGAGAGGCGGCAGCCTGCGCCGGCGCAGGCGGACTCCGCCGCCTCGCCGAGGATCAGGCGCCAGCGCGTGGCCGGATCGAGGCTCATCGCAGGCGCGTCTCGGCCAGCAGGCTCGGACTCCGCAGCAACTCGCTCGCGGTGACCGGGTCGAGATCGCCGAAGCCGCGCTGGTTCGCTCCCGTGGACGGCGCCCCCCATGGGCTTTCCAGGGTCAGTTCGCCCAGGGTCTGCGAGGCTTCCTCGAACTCGGGCGCCCCGGTGAACAGGCCGTCGGCGAAAGTCAGCGACGCCTTGCCCGGTGCCCCACCGGAGAACAGGAAGGCGTGCTCGATCCACCAGATGCCGCCGCCGTCCTGCGGATCGCCGAGGCGCCAGCCGCGCGCCGGCATGCCGCGCAGGCGTTTCGATTCGACGACCACACCCTCGAACCGCTTCGTCTTGGCCGCGCCCCGTTCGGCTTCGGTGAAGGCGAACGTCTCGCGGCCGAGCTGCGGGAAGGGCTGCGCGATCTCGTAGTCGCCGAACAGCGTGCCCCAGGCGGTCAGCACGTCGGGGTCGAGATGCAGCGGGTGGACGAGGCCGATGAGGCCCGCCGCCTCCGGCGCGAGGTCGATCTCGGCCGGTGCGTCCACCCCGTCCGTGAAGCTCAGGTCCTCGGCGACGCGAAACGTCGCGGTGGGCAGAGTCCGCGGGTCGGCGTCGGCGAAGGTCCCCCAGACGAGGCGCTGGGTGAGGTGGCGGACCAGGGGATGAGCGGAGAAGAACGGGCCGAACACCTCCGGCCGGACCCGGCGCGAGGTGACGAGCATCGCCTCCAGCCGTGCCACCTGCAGGCTCGCCACCGCGCGGGCATCCTTCTTCAGGGCGCTCCAGCGGGCGGTGGCCGCCGCCGCCTTCTCGGCGGCGTCGGACTTGATCGGTTTCGGCAGGTCCTTGAGCCGTGCGCCCGCCGCATCCCGCACCCAGGGCTTCAGCACCTCGTCGAAGCCGGCGCGGAACTGCCGGGTACCGAAATCGAGATCGAGGCCGCCGCGCTCGTCGAGGTCGAGGTCCGGGGCGAGCCGGTCGGACAATTCCTCCGGTGAGAGGCCCCGTGCCTCGGCGAGCTGCGCGATCTTCTCGCGTGCCTTTTCCTGAAGGCCCTTGAACTTGAGCTTCTCGGCGATGCCGTTGAGGTTCATCAGCGCCACGTCCGAGCCGATGTCGACGAGCACGTCGAGGCCCGTGACCGCGCGGACATGGGCCGCCTCCCCCGGCCAGCGACGGATCAGGCGCGTGAGGTCGCGGGCCGTGCCGTCGTCCCCGAACCAGCCCAGGGTGCGCAGGGCCCAGCCGTCCTTCGAGGGCGTGCCGGCGGCGGTCCAGGCGGAGAAGAGATCCCAGGCGAAGGCCGCGAGACTCTCGGGCGTGCAGGCCTCGCGCACCATCGGCACCCCGGCATAGACGGCATCGGGGTTGGTGAAGGACAGCATCTCGCAAAGCGTCCCCACGGCCTCGTCCGGGAGCGCCCCGCCCGCGCGCAGGCAGGGTTTCGCCAGCGCTCCCGGCACGACCCAGGCCGGAGGCTTGCCGACCTTGGCCGGCACGCGGCCGAGGGGGTCGCGATCGAGCACCTGGGCTACCGCCGCGGCGACGCGCGGCTCGCGGTCCGCATAGGCTGCGACCACCGCTTCGATGGCGGCACGCCCGTCCGGGCGGTCGGATACGAAGAGCCGCAGGGCGTGTTCGGCGGCGTCGCGGGTCGCCCCGGGCTTGCCGACGGCGTCAGGCACGAGGCGGGTGATCGCCGTGCTGCGGTGCCGACGCAGCCAGGCCAGTGCCGGGGTACGGGCCTTCTTGAGCTTCACGAGGGCGCGCGCCGCGGGCGGAGCCAGGCCCGCCGCATCAATGGCGAGGACGGTGGGCAGCAATCCGACGGGATCGGCTTCGATCAGGGCGATGAGGCCCGGCATCGCCGTCTCGCCGAACCGCGACAGCATCCTCGCGACGATCTCCGGCCAAAGCGAGATGTGGCTGTGACCCACGAGGATTCCGGTGAGCGACCACAGCTTGAGAGCCAGGGGGGCCGGCTGCTTCTCCGTGCTTCCGACCAGCCCATGATACGGCGACGACACCCAGTAACGGCAGCTCTGATCGATCTGCCGCAGACGCGTGGCGAGCCATTCGAGCAGGGCGTTGGGATCGTCGAGCGGCGGTGGGGACAGTGCCGGCGGGATCCGGACCCAGTCCTGCTCCGGTTTAGACGTCTCGGCCGCCTCGATGAAGGCGGGGAGTTCGCTCATGTCGTTGAGGATGCGGGCGCGATAGGCGCGCCTGTAACTCTCCGGTACTTCCGTCGCCTCGAATTCGAACGGCGTCGGTAGCGGCGCGAGGTCGAGGACGAGATCGTCCGCACCCCGCATCCGGGCCCGCCACGGCGGATCGCGCAGCACACGGGGCCACGCGGCCCGCTCCGCGAGGGGAACGGCACGGGCCTGCACGAGCCCGTCGAGGAAGCGCGCGGCGCGCCCGTCGGTTTCCCCGATCCAGCCCCGGACCGTGTCGAGGCCGTGGGTGTCGAGGGCGCGCACCGCGCGGGCGCGGAGTGCCGGCTCGGCCCGGCCGCCGGCCAGGACCGCGAGGCAGCGGGGGACGATCGCGGCCGGGTCTGCCGCCAGGGCTGCGTCGAGGGCGGCCGCGATCGGCTTCTCGTGCAGGTGTGGCAGCAGGGTGGCCAGGGCACCGGGCTCGCCCGTCGACAGCATCGCCCGCGCGACCGCCGTCCGCTGCTCGTCGAGGGCGTAGTGCAGGATCCAGTCGAGCCCCGGCAGCGCTGGCTGCCCGGTGGAACGGGCCACCGCGATCAGCGTGGCGGCGGCGTCCGACGCATCGAGGTCGCAATAGAGGAAATACAGGTGATAGCTGCGCTTCGTGCGCCAGGGCGCCGCCGCAGCCGGATCGGAATCCGCCACGAGGGGCAGGAAGTTCGTGTCCGCGGCGACATCGATGCCGGCCGCCGTGGCGGCTTCCAGGACGGCGAGGGGCTGCAGGCCGTGCCTCGCTGGCCGGTCGTCCGCGAGGATGAAGGCGAAGGCAGCCGCCGTCGGCCAGTCCGGTGCCTCGGCGATCCGGTCGTTCAGGAAGGCGACCGCCGCGTCGTAATCCGCCTCCGGTGCGTGGACGAGGGCCGCGCGCGTCGCAAGCTGAAGTGGCTCCGCCCAGGCGAGGTTCTGATAGTAGCCCTGCCTGCGCGTGCCGTCCCGCATCCGGTCGGCGAACCGGGCCGCCTCCATCGCCCCCCCGCTTTCCACGAGGAAGCGCAGAGCCGCATCCATGAACCTGAGGAGGTCGGCAGCGTGATGGGTGCCTGCGCGGAAGCTCCGATGTTCGGTCTCGTCCTCGGCCAGATCCCAGATGGATCGGATCCAGTCGCCCATGCTGTCCGGTGGCGGCATCGTTTCGATGAGACGGAGGCTTTCCGTGTCGCCCACGAGGGCGGGCAGGGTCGCGCGGACCGCCCGCAACGCCTCCTCGCCGGTCAGGTGTCGGCCGGGCCTGAGCCGTGTCGGCAGCGGAGTGCCGTCGAACACCGCACCTGACGGCGTCGGGGCCGAAGGGCCCGCTGCGGCCTTCGCCACGGATGCGGCTTCCGGCTCGGCAGCCAGCGAGACCGGATCGCCCGGCGGTTCGGGAGGCGCTTCCTCGGGCGGCGCGACCTTCGAAGCCTTCGGAGTCGCCTTACTGGCCGTCGTTTTGCCGGCCGTAGCACTGGCCGGCGCGGCCTGCTCGACCGCCGCGGCCGGTGCCGCACCGACCCGGGCATAACCTTTCGCCGTCTTCTCGCGGACGAGCTTGTCCTTCTCCTTCACGGCGGCGGCTTCGTCCGGAAAGGTCTTGTCCTTGCTCTGACCCTGGGTGCCGAGGCGTCCGAAGCGCACGGTCAGCGTCGTCCCGGTGACATCGGCTTCCCAGAACTTGGCGGACGAGCCCTCGACCAGTTCGTAACGGTCCATGTCGGTTCCCCTCTCTATTCGCCGCCCGTCGCCGCGAGCAGGCTGGGCGTGCGCAGGATTTCGCTCGCGGTCACCGGATCGAGATCACCGAAACGATGCGCGGTGGATGCACCCCAGCCCGTCTCGGTCAGGGTCAGCGCCCTCAGGGTCTGGACTTCGTCGCCCTCCGGCCCGGACCGATGCCACAGACCGTCTTCGAAGCGGAGCACGGCGAAGAGGTCGGCTCCGCCGAGAGGGGTAGGCCGTTGCACCGAACAGACATGCTCGCTTGCCGTATCCGACGACCAGCCCTGAGACCGCAGACCGCGCAGGCGCCGCCCGGCGACCCGCACGCCGTCGAAGCGATCCGTGGCGGAGGCCGCCGCCTCGGCCGGCGTGAAGGCGTAAATCTCCCGTGCGAGCTGGGGAAACGGCTGGGCGATCTCGTAATCGGCGAACAGCGCGGTCCAGGCCGCCAGGGTGCCGGGGGTCAGGTGCAGCGGGTGGACGAGGCCGACCACGCCGTCGAGGGCTGCGAGGTCGAGGTCGAGTCCGGCATCCTCCGCATCGGTTGCGGTCAGGTCTTCGGCCAGCCGGAAGGCGACCCGCGGCGCGGTCGTTGCCAGCCGGTCTTCGTAGAGTCCCCAGACGAGGCGGCCGGCGAGATGGCGGATCAGCGGATGCCCCGCGAAGAACGGCTGGAACACGTCCGGCCCGATGCGCCGCCCCGTCGCCAGCATGGTCTCGAGCCGGGAGATCTGGAGCCGGCCCGCATCCTCCGCGTCTTTCTTCAGCCCTGCCCACAGCTTGGCCGCCTGCTTGGCCAGTTCGGGGTCGTCGGTCTTGGTCGCGCGCGGCAGGGCGGGAAGCCGCTGGCCGTCCGCATTCCGTAGCCAGGGCCTCAGAGTCTCGTCGAAGCCGACACGGAAGTGACGTGTGCCGAAGGACAGGTCGAGGCCGCCGCGTGCGTCCAGGCCGAGATCGGGGGAGAGCCGGTCGGCGAGTTCGACAGCATCGAGCCCGCGCGTCTCGGCGGCGTCCGCGATGGCGTCGCGCGCCGCCTCGCGCAGCTGCAGCAGCGGGTTCTTCTCGGCCAACGCGCTGAGGTTCATGAGGGCCGCGTCGCTGCCGATGCCGGCGAGGACGGCGATGCCGGCCTTGCCCCGGGGTTTGAGGCCCGCTTGGCCCCAGGCACGGATCTGACGGGTGAGATCGCGGGCGCAGGCGTCGCCGCCGATGAGCGCGAGGGTCCGCATCGCCCATTCGCCGGCCACGTTGGCGCCGGCCGCGAGCCAAGACTGGAACACCGCGAGGGCGAAGGCGTCGAGGCTCTCCGGCGTGCAGGCCGCCCGCACGGGCGCGATCCCCGCATACGGGGTCAGGGGGGACGAGAAGGCGAGCATCTCGCAGAACGCCGTTATCGCCGCATCGGGCAGCGTACCGCCCGCGAGTAGGACCGGACGCGGAAGGGCTGCGGGTACGAGCCAGGGCGGCAGCTTCGGGGGCTTGACCGGCACCTGATCCAGCGGATCGCTGTCGACGCCGGATACCACCGCCTCGGGCACGCGCGGATCGATCGCCGCATAGGCCGCCACCGCCGCGTCGAAAGCCGCCCGGCCCGCGGGCTCGGAGGCGAGGAAGCGCAGCGCCGCATCGGCCGCGTCGCGTTCCGGGCCCGGGGCGCCGAGGGCATCGGGCAGGAGCCGCAGGGCGGCGGTGCGGGGATGGGCGCGCAGCCACGCCACTGCCGCTGGCCGCGCCCGCTTGGTCCGATGAAAGGCCCGCGCGGCGATGGGCGTGAGGGCGGCCGCATCCACCTTGAGCACATGCGGAAGCTTATCCTCCGGCTCGGCCGCCACGATGGCGACGAGGCCCGGCAGGGCGCGTTCGCCGAAGCGGACGACCATCGCGGCAGTCTGGTCGTGCCGGACCCCGGAGAGTGCCAGCAGGGGGACTGTCTTCTCCCAGAGGATGAGCGCCAGCGGTTCCGGTTGCCAGGTGACGCCGGTGAACCAGGAATCGTAGATGTAGCAGAAAAATCCGCCGAACCCGTCCCGATCGAGCCGGCGGTCGAGCCATTCCAGGGCGGCCTCCGGGGAAGTTCCGACCGCCGAGACCGGTGTGACGGGCGGCGGGATCGGCCTTGTGTACTTCGCCTCGCCCTCGGCCTCGGTCTCGCGAATCCGCTCCACCAAGCGGTCCATGCCCTCGACGATGAAGCCCGCCCGGTAGCCGTAAGTCGCGTCATCCATCGCCTCCGCGGCGTCGAATTCGTGCGCGAAGGGTGTCGGGATCGGCGCCAGGTTAAGAGCGATGCGCCCGCGCGCTGCGGCCCCGCGCCGCCAGGGGGGATCGCGCAGGATGCTCGGCCATGCCTCGCGCGGCGCGGGCGGCCGGTCATCCGCGAGCAATCGGTCGAGCCGTCCGGAGAGCTTGCCGCCGCCGGAGGCGGCCCAGGCTCGTGCCGCCTCCGCGCCGTGACGGCCGACTAGGGCAATGGCGCGGGGCGCGTAGGCCGGGCCGCCCTTCGCCTGTCCCTTGCCCTCCATCGCCTCTAGATAGGCGGGGAGCATGCGGTCGGGGAAGGCGATGTCCGCCGCGTCCAGGGCATCGCGGACGAGCTTCGCGCCGGTGAAGGGTAGGAGCGCCATCAGGCCCTCTTCGGCACCGGTGTCGAGGAGGGCCTTCGCCACGATGGTCCGGTCGACGCCGATGGCGTCGCGCAGGAGCCACACGAGACTGGTCGTTGCCGATTCGCCTGCCGCGTGCGCCACGGCGATCATTGTCGCGGCAACCTCGGCGGCGGTCACGTCACGGGTTGCGAGGATTGCCTTGTGCATGGGATCGGCCTGCCACGAGGCGGCCTGCGACGGCGGTAGATCGACGATGAACGGCATGGCGCTGTAACCCTGGCGGACGAACAGGCGCGATGTCCCGTGACGGTCCAGCATGGCGGCGGCGCGTAGCGCATGGTCGGCCCCGGCGCGGTCGTCGGCCAGGACAGACGTGAGCCAGAAACCCAGATGCGGGTCCGGGTCCTCCGCGTGAAGCCGGAGGCAGGCGGCGAGCGCGGCGTCGAAATCCGCGTCCGGTGCCGCCGTGAGGGCGGAGCGCACCCCGAAGCTGTTCGGGATGTCCCAGACCGAGGCTGGCATCGTACCGTACTTGCTGGTCGGACGGGGACGAAGCTGGTCGAAGAGGCTCACCAGGGGGGCGATGCCGGAGCGTGCCACGAGCCAGCGGGCGAAATGCATGAACGCGGCCCGAGTCGCCGGACCCCGGGGGCCGAGCTTCCGGCCCCAGAACCGTTGGTCCATCGTCGGACAGGCGGCACGAAGCAGATCCAACCAATCGCGCGCCTGTGCCGCGTCGAGGGCCGGCGGCTCGCGGTCGAGCCGAGCCGCGAGGGCGACGGCCTCAGCGTCGGCGCCCTCCGGCGCAAAATCCAGCAGGTCGCGGATCGCGGCGACGAAAGCGGGCCAGTCGGCCGCGGGATCGAGGGCCGGGCCGGGCCGGGTTCGGGTCGGCAGTGACGTGCCGGAGAAGATCGCCCGATCGGCCTGCACTGCCTCGGGCATGGCGCTCGCGGAGACGGGACCGGCCTCCGGTGGGACCTCGATCGCCGCCGGGGCGGGTGTCGCGTCGGTCTCACCGGTCGTGGGGCGATACCCCTTGCGGGTCTTTTCCAGGATCAACCGGTCACGTTCCTGCCGCGCACCGTCGGCCTCCGGGAAACGTTTGACCTTGGACTGACCCTTGGTCCCGATCCGTCCGAACCGGACGGTGAGGTCGCATCCCTCGACGCCCACGTCCCAGAACTTGGACGACGATCCTTCGGTCAGTTCGTAACGCTGCATACCGTTCCCCCCTTCCGCGCAGAGATAGACCCCGTCGAACTGATCTAGGTCAACCCGTACCGCGCGAGTCTGTCCGCGACCCTCGCCTCCTGCGCGAGGGCCGTGGCCTGGTCGATGGGCATCGCGCCCTGCCGCATCCAGGCCAGCGCTTCGGCCTCTGCCTGGGCGGGGCCGATACCGCCCCGTCGTAGGATCGCGGCAGCGATGCGCTCGCGCTCGCGCGGTGGAAACCACGCGAAGGCCATGCGCAGCGCGGGCAATGCCCGCAGGAAATCCGCGTCGTCCCAGGCGCTGACCAGTGCTTCGACGGCCGCCAGCGTCGCATCCTGCGCGACCTCTTCCCGGGCGAGGGCGAACAGGCCGGCGAGGAAATCGCCGAGGGTATCGGGCAGGCCGAAGCGGCGTAGCCGGCGCGCGGCTTCGTCCGGCCCCGCTCCGATCTCGCCGCAGGCGACCAGGAACCCGAGGGCGGCCCCCGCGAGCGCTGGCGGCGCGTCCGGGTCGGCCAGCCGCCGCCCCAGCATGGCGACGAAGGGCGGGCGCAACGGTGCGAGGCCCGGCACGGTGTCCCGGCAATCGCGGAACAGGTCGCGGCAGGCGAGGACGAGTTCGATGGCACCGAGCCCTTCGCGGGCATCCACGATGGTCTCGATGAGAGACACCGCGCGCTCCCCCAGGGCGACGCAGAGTTGGGCGAGGGCCGGGGCCGCCGTTTCCCCGAAGGCCGCGCCGAAGCGGTGGAGGCGCACGAGCCGGCGCCCGGTACCTCCGAGGTCGGCAACAGCGTGCGCCGTGGCGATGCCCCGGCTCAACCGCCCGAGCAGGTCACCCTCGATGGGGAGGCCGGCGAAGAGCGCGTCGGAGAGAGCGAGGGCCAGCACGTGCAGGCTGTCCGGGTCGGCCTCGATCCGCGCGGCGAGCCGAGCCGTGGCGGCCATGGCGAGCGTGCCGCCCCAGAGCGAGGCCTCGATCAGGGCGCCGGGCCAGTCGGGATGCCGCGCGATCGCGAAGCTTTCGCGGGGCAGTCCTGGTTCGGCGAGGTCGGGGCCCTCTTCGCGGCCGATGCCCGGAAGTCCCAGGACGACGGTCTGGTGGAGCAGGTGCGCCCGCGCGCGGTCGGCGGGCTCGGCCCAGTCGATCGGCACGCGTCGGCGTAACGGACCGGGTTCCAGGTCGGCGGCGCGCAGTCGCTCCTCCACATCGGCGACGAGGGGCGGCTGTCGGGTGCCCGGGGCGAGCCGTCCCTCGCGGTGGCCGGCCAGGGCCCGCAGCATCGCGGCCAGGGCCGCGTGGCGTGGGGCGGCGGCGGACGCCGTCCAGGCGGGCGGCGCATCGAGGGCGTCCTTGACCAGGGTGGCCAGGGCCGCATCGATCAGGTCGGCGCGCAGGATCGCCGGGTGGGCGCGCAGGCGCGCGAGCGCACCCGCATGCGCCGCCCAGGCGATGCGGTCGGCGGTCGAGACCACCTGCCCGGCCTCGCGCAGGGCGGTCGCGATGGTGCCGGCGGCCCAATCCGCCGCCGGGTCGAGCCCCTCGGCGGCGACGTGTTCGTAGTAGCCCGGTGAGGGCATGCCGGCGCTGTAGCCGGAGAACCGGTCGAGGCGGGCATAGGAATAGGGCACCAGGTAGCTGCCGGTCCGCTCGCCCTGATCCGGCGGTGCCGGTTCGGGCCGGGCGCCGCCGGCCCGAGCCGCGTAGCGTCGGATGGCTTCCGCGTGCCAGCCACCGCAGACCAGCACCACCGGCTTTCCCCCGGCCGCGCGCAGGGCCCAGGCCGCGTGGGCGCCCATGAAGCGCTCGCGCGCCTCCTCGGCCGGATCGTCCGTGCCGGGCGGGCGCAGGAGGGCGAAGTAGCGCGCGAGCCGGTCCGGCAGCTCGTGCTTCGGGGCGGCTTCGGCCAGCATGTCCCAGAGGGCGTCCTGATCCTCGGCGCCGAGGGCGGAGGCGAGCGCCCGTTCGGCGGCTTCGGCCCGGGGGCCGTGCGGGTCGGCGTAGCGGTTTCTCCGCTGGCCGAAGGCCGGATCCCAGGCCGGCAGGTCGCAGAACAGGGTCTCGGCGCCGACGGCCCGGCCCGAGACGAGGGCCTGCCATTCCGGCGAGAAGGCGCAGAACGGCGTGTAGGAGGCGTGGCTGGCGTGCTCCGTGGCCCGGAACGAGAAGATCGCCACCGGCAGGGCGTGGTCGAGGGCGAGGTCGGCGAGGTGCGGGTTGAAGTCCGACGGCCCCTCGATGAGCACCAGGGCCGGGCGAACCGTCTCGATGGTACGGCGCACAAGGCGCGCGCAGGCCGGCGAATGGTGACGCACGCCGACGACCGTGAGCGGCTCGCCGGTCTCGGGGCCGTTCATTGCGGGGTGAGGAGGTGACGGGCGGCGTAGAGCGCGCGCCACGCCGCGCCGTCGCGGCGGCCGACGCGCTGTTCGAGGTAGCGGCGCAGGCGCGCCAGATCCTCGGCATCGTCCTTGGCGGCGGTTCCGGCGAGGCAGGCGACGATGTCCTCCGGCCGTCCCGCGTCGCCGCGCAGGAAATGCGCCTTGACGCCGATGGCGTGGGCGACGCTGACGGCCTCCGCCGTGCTCATCACCGAGGAGAGCCGCTCCAGGCCGGTGCCCTCGTGATCCACGGCCTCGCGCAATTCCCGGAAGCAGGTCACGAGGAGTTCGAGGATTTCGGGGTCGGGCGCGCGCGGCACGCCGGACCGGACGAGGAGTGCGGTGGCTTCCCGGCGCACCAGAGCGAGTTCGGCCGCCGCGTCCGCGATGGGAAACACCGTCTCGAAGCCGAAGCGGCGCTTGAGGGCCGCCGACATCTCGTTGACCCCCCGGTCGCGGGTGTTGGCCGTCGCGATGAGGTTGAAGCCCTCGCGGGCATAGACCATGCCGGCATCGCCCGTCAGTTCCGGCACCGCGAGCACGCGGTCGGAGAGCACGGACAGCAAGCTGTCCTGCACCTCCAACGGACAGCGGGTGATCTCCTCGAACCGCACGATGCGACCCGCGCGCATCCCGGTATGGAGTGCCCCCGGCACCAGGGCGCGTTCGCTCGGCCCTTCCGCGACGAGGAGCGCGTAATTCCAGCCGTAGCGGATTTGGTCTTCGGTGAGCGAGGCGCCGCCCTGGATCGTCAGGGTCGAGCCGCCGCTGATCGCGGCGGCGAGCAGCTCCGACAGGAGGCTCTTCGCGGTGCCGGGCTCGCCGATGAGCAGCAAGGCCCGCGACGTCGCCAGGGTGACCATGGCACGCTCGACCAGGGCCGGCGAGCACACGACCTTCGGCTCCCCTGCCCCATCGCCGCAGATGAATCGCTTCACGCCCTGGAGCGAGAGCTGCCAGCCGGGCGGGCGCGGTGCCGTATCCTCCGCTCGCAGCCGTGTGAGCTCTGCCGCGTGCACGACCTCCGCCGGGGGCCGCTGGCGGGTTTCGCCGTCCGTCCTCGCCCGTTCGACCTTCGCCATGCCGCTTCCCCCGCCGAGGTGCACCGCAGTGCCGCCTCACCCGGCCGGAGACTGCCCCGGTCCAGGGCGGTTTCTCAAGGGCGCGCGATCGCGAGGGTGTTACGTAAACCCCCGTCCGTGAACGCGCGCCCGAGCCGCCACCCTACGCGACCACGAGGTTGAGGGCGTGGGTGGCCGGCGCGAGCTGCACGCGCCGGCCCCATTCGAAGGCGATGAAATCCTGCTCGATCCCGTCCGCGAACACCACGCCGCCGTCGTTCATCCGCGACGTGACCGCGAGGGACGCCCCGGTGAGCTTGCCCGCGCGGAGCTCCGTGGTGCTCGTCACGCTGGGGAACGGCTCGCGCACCCAGTAGCCCACCGCCGCCTCCTCGACGCCGATCCGTAGGGTGAGATGGGTCGCCTCGCCGATGGAGCGGGCCCAGCCGGTCAGACCGGTGCCCGAGGCGACGATGAGACCGCTCGACGACTGGTCCTCCGAAACACCGTCCGCCTCGATCCGATAGCGCGCGGATTGGTGGCTGCGGTGGCCGACGAAGATCTCGTTGAGCGCGAGTAGCGTCTGCCCGTCGTCGAGCACCGCCCGCACCATGGTCCGTCGCTCGATCTGCGCCGCCCCGGCGACGCTGGCCGCGAGCAAGGGCCCCAGGCGCTCCACCGCGACGCGGGCCAGCACGCCGTCGTGGAGATCGGGCGCCGGATTGACGCCGATCACCGGCTGGTCGCGCAGGTACTTCGCCACGTTGGCGACCAAGCCATCCTGTCCGACCGCGACGATCACGTCATCGGGGGCGAACAGGAACCGGTCGAGGTCGCCGCGCCGTGCCAGAGCCTGCCGCCACGCCCCCGGCACGGCGGCGCGCGCCTGGCCGAGTACCGCGTGGAAGCGGGCGTGCCGCGCTTCCATCTCCGCGAGGTTCTGGCCGCGGCTCTCCAGGAAGAACCGGGCCTGGCCACGGGTGGCGTGCCGGGCCAGGAGGGCTTCGTAGTCGGTGTCGCGGATCACGAACACGGCGCGCGGGGGGACGACGGACATGGTGTCCTCAGCGCGGGAAGGCCGGCGGCGCCACCGGTGGGGCCGGCTTGCGGAACTCGCCCAGGACGGCCGCGAGAAGGTCGGGCGTGACGTTGACGTGCTCGATGGTCTCGAGCTTGCCCGCGAGTTCACGGGCGGCCAGCCCGAGCAGCACAGCGGGCGGAAGGTCGCGATAGATGGCCGCGCGCCGCTGCTCGGCCTCGGCCCTGGCACCCTCGACGAGGCGGATGCGCTCGGCCTCGGCCGCCGCCTCCAGCCCTTGGGCCTCGGCCAGGCCGGCCGCGCGGTCGCGGGCATTTTCCGCCTCGCGCGCGATGAGCACCGTCTCGCGCCGAGCGAGTTCCGTGCGGGTCTCCAGCTCGTTCTCTGCGATGGCGCGCTCCTTCTCGACGGCGAGGGCGCGGCGGGCAAAGGTCGCCGCGTCCGCCTTCTGCTGAAGCGACTCGAAGGTCGGCGTCTGCAGGGCGCGCTCCAGTTCGCTCGTGGGCGCGAGGTTGGTGAGCCGCACCGAGACCACGGCGACGCCGATCTCGGCGAGGGAGGGGGCCGCTCCCAGCACTGACTCGAGGGCGATGCGCAGGGGTTCGGGGCCGGCGTCCAGCAGCGCGCCGACGGGGTTTCCGCCGATCTCCTGCAGGACCGCCTGGCCGGCGATGCCGCTGAGGCGCGCCTCGATGCGCTCGATGGGTTCGCCGCGCGGCTTGCCGGTGTGCAGTCCGAGGGAGAAATCGACGCGGCCGGCGAGCAGGTCCGGATCGACGACGCGCCAACCGATAGTCCCCTGGACCACGACGGTCTGAAAGTCGCGGCTGCGGCCGCGCACGAACAAGGTCATCTCGCGGTCGTCCATCGGCACCTCGCTGATGCTCGCGGTCTCCGGCCGGAACCAGAAGACGAGCCCCCGGCCGCTCTGCCGGACGCGGCCGTTGCGGTAGCGGATGACGTGGCTGCTCGCCTCGCTCTTCAATTGCGCGATCGGGCCGAAATTGCGGATCGTGGCCATGAGATCTTCCTCCAGGATGGACGCGGATTCAGAGCGGTTTCCGAACGCGGTAGAGTTCGGCGGGGCGGAACGAGGTGCCGGCCTCGCGGGCCCCCGTCGGTGCCAGCCAGCCGCGGTCGAGCATCCGGCGGCGGAAGGCGGGCTTGTTGAGGGGGATGCCGAGGATCGCCTCGTGCACGTCCTGCAATTGGCGCAGGGTGAAGTGCTCCGGCAGCAGGGCGAAGCCGATCCCGGAATAGTCGAGCTTGCCCCGCAGCCGCAGGATCGCGAGGGCCAGGATGTCGGCGTGGTCGAAGGCGAGGGACAGCGGGCTCCGCCGTTCCCGATCCTGCGCGGAGAATGCCGTGACGGGGCCGCCGGTCTCGCCGGCCCACGGCACCTCGACGATGGCCGCCGACAGCTCCGCCGCGCCGTCCAGGGCCTGCCGGAACGCGGCTTCCGGCAGGAGCGCGAGATAGGCCACGGAGACGATGCGCATGCGCGGGTCCCGGTCGAGGGCACCGAAGGTGTAGAGCTGCTCGAGGTGCGGCCCGGCGATGCCGGCCTTGGCGCGGAGGACGCGTTCGGCGGCCGCGTCGAGGGTCTCGTCCATCCCGACGAAACCGCCGGGCAGCGCCCAGCGATCGGCATGGGGGTGCTCGGTCCGCTTCAGCAGCAGGGCCGCCGGGCGGTCGGCATGGATACTCATCAGCACGAGATCGACGGTGAGCGCCGGGCGCGCGAAGGCGTTCGGATCGTACGCTGCGAGGAACGCGTGCTCAGACATGGCATCACCATATATTTAATCTGCGTATAACTAAGATGCGAATTAGATATATGTCAAGGCATCGCGACCGTAGCGCGTCATGCCGGTTGATCGCTTCGCGATGCGGATGTGGGCTTCGCTCAGGCCGCCCGTGGACCATCGTGGGGACATGAAAGTCGATCGTCCGGGCCGGCCGCCGCGCAAAACCGGGTCTAGCCGACCCATGAGCCCGGGGAGGGCGGCCGGCGCCGCCCAACCAGGGAGACGTCACATGCGCTCGATCTCGATTCTCGTCCTCGTCGGCCTGCTCGGCGGCACGTCTCCGGTTCTCGCCCAGGGGACCGACAGGGCTGCCAGCGGAGGCGGCAATCAGGAGTTCCTCGGCGTCGATCTCGACAATGGCGGGGTCTACTACAACGGCCGCAACTCGGGACGGTACTGCGTCTACCGGACGGTCGAGGTGTTCAACCGCGACACCGGTTATGTCGAGGCGCGCCGCATGCGCCGGTGCGGACGCGGTCTCTACCTGCCGTAGGGAGCGCCATCATGCTGATCGCCCTCTCGCCCCTTCACTTGGCGGTCCTCAGCCTCGCCATCGCGCTGGTTGCAAGGTAATGGCCTTGCGCGCCATGCTCCGGCCGAATTTACCCTCGACGTCCGGTCGGATACCCACCGAGCGTTCGTCGGAACCCGTCTTCTTCCATGTGGCAAGGAGAGCCCGTGCATGAGGAACAACATAACGGTCCGGAATGCGCGGGCTCGCGCCACCCGCTGGCTCGTGGGGGTTCTCGCCCAGATCACGCTCCTCGCCGGTGCCGTCGAGCCGGTCCGGGCCGCGCCCGATCCCGCCATCTTCTCCGACAATGCCGATTCCGTCGCCGTCGTGATCGGCAACCGCAGCTACAAGCAGACGGTGCCGGTCGACTTCGCGCACAACGATGCCGAGGCGATGCGGGCCTACCTCGTCCAGCGGCTCGGTTACCGCGACACCAACGTGTTCGTCCTCAAGGACGCGACTCTCAACGAGTTCAATCAGGCCTTCGGCACCGAGCGGAACCCGCAATCGGGCCGGCTTTGGCGCAGCGTGCGCGAGGGCCGCTCGAACGTCTTCATGTATTACTCGGGCCACGGCGTACCGGATCTGGCCACGAAACAGCCCTTCCTGCTGCCGGAGGACGGCAACCCCAACCAGGGCGAGAGCGGCTACAGCCTGGAGACCCTCTACCGCAACCTCGACCTCGTGAAGCGCAAGATCGGCGCCGAGCGCCAGCTCGTGGTGATGGTCGATGCCTGCTTCACCGGTGAGACCGGCCGCAAGGGCGAAAGCCTGCTCGCCGTCTCGGCACCCGGCTTCGCCCCGTCCCGGCCGAAGGCCGAGACCGGAATCGTGCGAATGGTCGCCACCTCCAGTGCGACGCCGGCCAACTGGGACGAGGCGAACCGGCTCGGCCTCCTCACCAGCCGCTTCCTCATGGGCGTCTCTGGGCTGGCCGACGCGACGGATCGGCAGGGCAACGGCGACGGGCAGGTGCAATGGCCCGAGCTGAAGCGCTACCTGCGCACGGAGGTCGAGGAGGCCGCGCGCCGCGCCAGCGGCCGCGAGCAGGTGCCGGAGATCGACGATGCGCCCATCGTGCTGAAGGCCTCCCTGCCCGTCGAGGCCGTCGCCAAGGGCGTCGCGGCGGTCCGCGACGAGGCGGCGTGGCGCCGTGCCGAGACCCTCGGCACCCGCGAGGCCGTCGAGGCCTATGTGGGCACCTGCGGCGAGGTCTGCGCCCACAGGCCCCAGGCCATGGAAAGGCTGCTCTCCGGTAAGCGCAGGGACGCGGCAGCCATCGACCAGGAGAACTGGGCTCGGTTCGGCCAGCAGCGGCAGTACCAGGCCTATCTCGATTCCTGCGGCGAGGTCTGTGCCTACCGCAGCCTCGCGGAGGGCTATCTCGGCGGCTCGGACCCGAACGGCGATCCGCGCGTGAAGCGCTGCGACGACCTCGCCGCCGGCACCGACGACCCCGACCGGCCCAAGGGCGTGACGGGGGTGAAGCTCGGGCGGATCGAGGCCAGCGCGGCCATCGAGGCCTGTCGCGCCGCCGCCGCTTCGTACCCGACCTTGCGCCGCCTCGCCTACCAGCTCGGCCGCGCCTACGACAAGTCCGACCGCTACAAGGAGGCCTTCGCGGCCTATGACGGCGCGGCCAAGGCCGGCAGCGTCTCGGCGATGAACAACCTTGCCACGCTCTACGAGAACGGCCAGGGCGTGAAGCGCGCGCAGGCGGACGCGTTCCGCCTCTACCGGCAGGCCGGCGAGGGCGGCAACCGGGTCGCCCTCGCCAACGCCGCCCGCATGCTCGAATACGGCAACGGCATCCCGAAGAACGAGGCTCAGGCCGTGGCGCTCTACAAGCGCGCGGCGGAAGCCGGCGACGTCGCCTCCATCTCGAAGCTCGTGCCGCACTACGCCACCGGCGCCCACGGGTTTCCGAAGGATCTGCGACAGGGCTTCGACCTGTTCCGTCAGGCCGCCGACAAGGGCGATCCCGTCGCCATGGCGACCATGGCGGCCCTGATCGACAACGGTTTCGGCCGGTACTTCCCGGGGGTCAGCGCCTCCGGCCTGGTGCTGCGGGCGCTCAAGCGCGGCGAACTCGGCGCCGCCTCCGTCTCGGCCACCGACACGGGCGCCCAGAAGCTGAAGCCCGAGACGATCCGCGCCGTCCAGCGCGCCATCAAGGAGGCCGACTACTATTCGGGCGCCCTCGACGGACGCTTCAACCCGGTCTTCGTGCGCGCCCTCGACCAATACGCCAAGGCGAACGAGGCGGAATGAGACGCGCTCGCGCGTTCGGGCTCCTCGCGGCCCTGGTCGGCACGCCCGCCGCCGCCGATCCGGGCACCGCCGCCCTGGCGCCGTTCGTCGATGCCGTCGCCGCCTGCGCCGGCCGGGCCGACCTCCGGCTGGCCGTGGTCGGCGTCGAGCCCGGCCAGACCGCGCTTTCCCGCGAGCAGGCCGAGGAGGTGCGCCTCGCCGTGGAGAGTCGGCTCCAGGCGACGGGCCGGGTTCGCCTCGCGGCGGCGGCCGACGTGGTACGGATCAAGGCCCTGCGCGAGGGCACCACCGGTCTCTCCGGCGCCGAGGCCGAGGCGCAGATCCGCGAGGCCTTCGCGGGCGACGCCAGCGTGTTCCTGGTGGAGCCCCGCCGGGCCGGCGAGACAGCCGCGTTCCGACTCCAGGCCATCACCCGGAGCGCCGCCTGCAAGGCCACCAGCGAGCCCGTCGTCGTACCGATCCGGGTCGGCGCAGGCGTCGCGGATATCGATGCGGTGATGGAGCTGGCGGTCCGGGCCTTCGCGCAGGCAGCGCCGAATGCCGGCGCCGTCGCGATCTGTCCCTTCGTGGCCGAGGGCGGCCATTCGACCTGCGCGGGCGCGCTGACCGACCGCCTCGTCATCGCCCTGGACGCCGAGGCCCGCTCGGCCAACCGCATCCTGAAGGGCGCCCGCCTCGATGTCCGCCGCAATCCGCCGGGGACGACCTGCGAGGGCCCGGTCACCGCCCGCGGGCGCTTCTCCCAGGATCGCGACGCCGGCGGCAATGCCCGTGCCTGGATGGAGCTGGAGTTCCAGCGCGACGGCGCCGTACTGGCGCCCACCGGGCGACGGCGCATCGGCACCGAGGGGCTCGGCTGCGACCCGACCCCCCGCCCCTTCCTCGACCATCTGGCGGCGACGGCCCGGACCGACGGCGGACGCCTCGCGGTCTCCGCCACCGCTACGCCGTTCTCGGCGGGGCAGCGCCTGGAGATGCGCATCGAATCGAAGGCCGCTCAGAGCCTCTATTGCTGGGTCGTCGCCCCCGACGAGACCGCCTTCGTCGCCCTGCCGGTGCGCGGCAATCCCGCCTCCTCCGTTCCTCTCAAGGCCGGCGACGTCCGGCGCTACCCACGCGGCTACGGGCTCGACGAGATCGTCGCGGGCGCGCCATTCGAGAACCTGTTCGCCTGCTTCGGGGTCTCGGGCGGCCTGCCGCCGGAACTGGAGGCGCGCTGGCTGGCCGTTGCCCCCGGCACGGAATCCGACGCCAGGCTCCTACAGGCACCCGAGGTGCTCGATCTCGTGGACAGGATCCGGGCGACACCCGGCGTGACCGAGGCGGCGGCACGCATCGTCGTGCGCTGACGGGCGTGCGTTGACGGGCGTGCGTTGACGGGGATGACGGCCGAACGCGTGGGCGGTATCGCTGCACCGTCCGGGACATCGCGGAAGGGATCGGGCGGGGACATGACCGGCGGATACGACGAGCGATGCGCGGCCGACCTCGCCAACGTGTGCGAGGGGCGCGACCTGTCCCGGGAGGATCGGGCCTGGCTCGCGCGCGTCGTGACCGGCGCCGTGCGGCCGAACCGCGACAAGCCGCTCTGGGACCTCGCCCACGCGTTATGTGCCCTCGCCCGGCTCACGTCCGCCCGGGACGGACGCGACCTCGTCTCCCTCGCCCTCGATCCGGGTCTCGCCAGGCCGAACGCCATCGCCGCGCGCTTCGGCGAGGCGCGGGCGGACGGGGTTTGCGCCGACGAACGCGGCCTCGTTTTCGCCGACGGCGCGGGTTGGCGCACCACCTGGGCCGGGCTCGCACGCCTGCTGGCGCTGGCCGAGTTCCTGCTGACGGCGGAGGATCTCGGGCAGTTCGCTCTCCTGTCCGGCTGGTTCGGGGAGCTCGCCGAGACGCCCGATGGCGACGCGGCCCCCCTGTTGGGCAAGCGCCTAGGCCGCCACCTCGCCGCCTACCGCAACGCCCATCTGCCGCTCGCGCCCCTGGAGCGACGCTTCCGCGGGCTCCTCGGTTACCTGCGCGGGCGAGCGGAGTTCGACGACGACGACATCCTCGCGTTCTGGTGCAGCGAGATGGAACAGGGCGAACGGCCGGGCTTCCGCACCATCGCCGAGCACTTCGTCACCTTCGAGGCCGCGGCAGGCCTGCGCAACGGCCTCGACAACCTGACGGCGGCCGATTCCCTCGAAGCGCATGTGGGGTGGGAGGAGCGCCTCGATGCGTCGTTGGCCGACCTCGTCGCGGGCGACCCGGCCGAGACCCTGGTCGATCTTCTCGCCGGCCTGGCGGAAGGCCCCAAGATCCTGACGGGGGCCGAGCGCGACGATCTCGCCGATCTCCTGCGCCTGGAGCCGTTCCACCGCACCCGTCCGCTCACCGCGCTGCGGGCCACGAGCTTCGGGCGGGTCCAGGCGGGCCTGTCCAACCGTCTGCGGCGTGGTGGTGGCGGCCTCGATCTCGCCGAGCGGGTCGCCTGCATGGAGGCCGAGACCTATTCGGTCCTGGCGGAGAGGGTCGCTGCGCTGGCGGCGCATCTCGACCGGATGCTGCGCATCGCGGCGGCACTCCGGGTCCCGGCGGAGGCGGAAGGGCTCGCACCGGAAACGCGTGACGCGCTGGCCGCCGCTCGGGCCGATATTCGGCGGGTCCGGCGCGCCGGGTTCGACGATCCCGCCCGTCTGGCCGAAGGCTTCGCCGCCGCCGATTCGGCCCTCGTGCGGCTCGCCGGAGAGATCGACCGGTTCCAGCGCGCGATCGCCGGATTGGTGCGCCACCGTCCCCTGGAGCCGGCTTTCACGGCAGACCGGGACATCTTCGCGAAAACCTTCGCACAAGCCTACGTGGCGGAAGCGACGGCATGAGCGACGAAGCGGCCCGGCTGCTCGCCGAAATCCACGCCGCGCGTGCCTTGGCGCGTGCCTTGGCGCGCGCCGCGACGCCCGCCACCCGGCCGGGCGTCGCCGCCCTCTGGGCACACGCCACCCGCGATCCGGGCGGCCCGGTCGATCTCGCGACGGTCCGGGCGATCCGGGCGGACCCCGGGACGGCCCGACGCTACCGCGCGCTCCTCGCCAGCCAGGCGATGGCGCACGCCCCCTTCGCCGTCGCGGCCTCGGACGGCCCCGTCGCGTCGCGCCGCATCGGAGCCTTCACCCTCGAAATCCTGGCCGCGACGGAGGATGCTCCGCCGCTCCTGATCCTCCGGGGCAGCGAAGCCCGGTCGCCACGCCTCATCGAGGTGATCCTGGGAGACGAGACCCTACGGGTCGCGCTGCCGCCCCCCATTGAGGGCGCGATCCTCCTCGCCCTCGATCCGGCGGTCCCGGAGGCGGTTCGCCTCGGGGCGATGCTGCGGGATCCGGCCTGTGCGGCCTTTCTCCTATGATGTCGCGCACATGATCGGCGCCCCGGCATGATCGGCGCCCCGGCATGACGCAGGCCTCGGTTCTCGTGGTTGTGCCGACGACCGGCGGCCCGCTTGTGCTGCGCGGCTTGACTGCGCGCCCCGGCCTGCCGACCTCAGCCGCCTTCGCGGTGGGCGATTACCGCCCCCTGCACTGGTCCGGGGATTACGCGCGGCTCGCGGCCGAAGGCGGCCCGTTGTCCCGCCTACCCGGCATCACCGCCGGGCCCTACGAACTGCGCCTCAGCGGGTCGTTCGACGCCGGGCGCTCGTGGGAGGTGCCCGTTTGCCTCGCCCACGGCCTCGTCGCACACGGCTTTCGATTGACCCCCGAACCGTCCGAGGCGGATCTCGTGGTCTGGGCGACCGGCGCCGTCGATCTCGACCTCGCTGTCCTGGCCGCCGATTATGCGCTCCTCGACAAGATCGAGCGCTCCCGCGACCTGATGACCGAGGCGGCGCGGGCCGACCTCTACGTCCTTCTCCCCAGCGGTCCCGAAGCCGCGCAGGCCGAACGGATCTTCCGCGCTCTCCCGAGGGCGCGTCCTTCGGCGATCCTGCCGTCCGCATCGATCCCGGCCGCCCTCGCTGCGCTCGTGCGCGGCACCCTGCCGACCGTTGCCACCGCTGGCCGGCGTCGTCGTGCGCCGCCTGCCGTCGCGGCCGGTCTCGTGATCGCGACGGCCTTGGTCGCGATCCTCATGGCGCTCGACGGCCATCCGACGAAGGAGAGACCGGAGGCCCCCCCGGCCCTTGCCGAGGTCGACGCGGTCAAGGCTCGACCGGCCACCCTGCCGGATGGCGGCGCGCCGCCGCCAGGCGTGCAGGTCGAGGAACTCGTCGCGCCGGCGGGCTCCTCGTGCCGGCGCGTAGCGTTCGGTGCCGATCCGCCCGAGCGTCGCGCCGTTCCGTCGGAAGCGAGCGGACGCCTGCGCGCGAGCCGGCTCGCCCCGGACCTGTGCGGCCTGGCCTTTCGCCTCGTGCGACCCGGCGCCCGCCTCGCGGTCGACCCGGCCTTGGCCGCCGCTGCCCTGCCGCCGGTGCGCCTTCCCGACGGGGCGCAGGCCTACTTCCTGCGGGAGGGCAGCCGCCAGAACCTCGTCTACGTGGTCCAAGCCCTATCGGAGGCGGGCGTGCCGAGCGCGTCGGATCGTCTCGAACACGCGTTGCGACGGTGATGCTGCAATCACCGGTCGCAGCCGTCGCTTTTTGACGCAGCGTCGGACGGCGGGCATAACGCCGTCGCCGAGAGGAGAACAGGGATGGCCGAGAGCCGCCGAACGCGCCGCTCGATCCTGCGGGGAACCTGCCTGATCCTGACGTTCGCCGTCGCCGAGGGCGCGCAAGCCCAGAGCGTCGGGTTCGATCCCGCCGATTATGGGCGCGCCCAGCTACCTCTGCGACAGACCACCGGCGATGCGGCCTCCTACGTCGACCGCAACAAGGGCGCGTTCGAGCCCATCGCCGAACTCGACCCAAAGGACGCGCTCGCGGCGCTTGCGCGCCCGATCGGCCGGGTGGACATCGTCCTGCGCAACACTCGCAGCGGCCAGACCGTCGGCGCCTCCTGCACGGGCACGCTGCTGCCCGGCGACTACGTGCTGACGAACCACCATTGCCTGCCGCAGGCGGGCGACCTGACCCCGGTGAAGGCGTCGATCCTCATGGATTACCTGACCCTGGACGGGCAGGGCTCGCGGCGCTTCGACCTCGATCCGAAGCCCCTGGAATTCGACCCGCGCCTCGATTTCGCCCTCGCCCGCGTCGCCGGCAACCCGACCGCCATCTACGGCTCCGCCCGGCTCTCCGGTGCGGCGGTGTCGGGCAACCGGTCCATGCTCGTCATCCATCATCCCCTCGGGCGGCCGAAGGTGATGAGCCGCTTTCGCTGCTTCGCCGTGAAGGATCAGGGCGAGGGACCCGATCTGCGCCACCGCTGCGACACACTCGGGGGCTCCTCGGGCTCGCTGATGTTCGACGCCTCCGTGGCGGGCGTCGCGCTGCACAAGGAAGGCGGGCTCGACCCGAAGGACCCGTCGAGTTTCAACAACGCCACGCGCCTCTCGGCGATCCTCGGGAAGAGTCGCATCCTGGCGGAGATCGCCGCCACGCAAGGGCATCCGCCCGCGGATACTACCCCTGCGGCCAGCGCCGCCGCGACCCCACCTCGCCCGCCTGCGGCACCGGCTGCCGCCGCCGACGGCGCCCTCGATCCGGATCGGATGAACGCGATCCTGCGCGGTCGTTGATCGCCGCTAGGAAATTCGACGCATCACACCGGGCCGGGCGGCGAAAACCGCTCTGGTCCGTCCATGGACAGGGTGTGCGGGGCGGGAGCAAGGCCCCGAATATGAAGAGGATCGGATCCCATGCGGATCGATGACGCGCCCGCCCGCCACCTTGAGCCCGTGCGGCTCACCGAGACAGCCGCCCTCGATCGCGCTGCGCGCGCGCTCTGTGGACGCTCGGGACTGATCCTGGCCCTCACCCTCGCCACCCTGCTCGGTCAGGCGGCCCGCGCCAACCCGCTGACGGAAGTGCCAGGCGCCCGACTCGACGCGGCGCCGCGTGACGGGGTCAGCGAGCGGGCGGAGGGGGCGGTGCGCAACCCCGATGCCACCGCCATCATCCGGTCCCTCGCGCCCTTCGCCGACGGCAACCCGGGTGCCCCGGTGCGGGCCGTCGTGCCCGATGACGGCGGGCCGGCCCTGCGTGTCGATGCAGGCCGCTCGGTCGATCTCACCGTATTCTTCGCCTACGACAGCGCGCGCCTGACGCCCGAAGCGCGCATCCAGCTCGAACCCCTGGGGCAGGCGCTGCGTTCGCCGGATCTCGCCGGTCACGGTTTCCTCATCGCCGGCCACACCGATGCGGCGGGGGCCGCCCCGCACAACCGGCGTCTCTCCCTGGCCCGGGCCAGGGCGGTGAAAGCCCACCTGGTCGAGATCTACGGCATCGCACCGGGGCGCCTGCGCGTCCACGGCTGGGGGCCGAGCCGCCTGAAGGACCCGGCCGCGCCGCTCGCGCGGGTGAACCGCCGCGTCGAGGTGAGCCTGATCGCGCCCGCTCGCACCGGCGCCCTGCGCTTCGTGGTGCCCGTCGCCGAGACGGCTTGCGGCGGCCCCTCCCTCGCCGATCCGCGCCTCAGGGTCGCCCTCGACCTCGACGATTTCGATGCGGCGCCGACGCCGCCAGCCTGCTCCGAATGACCCCGACCCCGAGACTCAGGAGAGAGATGATGCCGCTACTTCGGACCGCCGTGTTCCGCACCGCCGCCCTCGCCGCGATCCTTTCGGCGGGTCTCTCCGGGCTCGTCACGCCGGCCCAGGCGCAGGCAAAGCCCAACATCGTGGTGATGGGCGAAGATGCCGACGAGGATTCGGTGCCGCGCGGCAACCGCATCTTCCAGCGGGTGATCACCGAACTGTCCGAGACGATGAACCTGCGCGGCTACAACGTTTACGACGAGACCGCCGTGGCCATGGGCTTCACCCAGCCCAACCGTGTCCGGCGGCGCGACGCCGAGCTGATCGAGGTCGCCCGCGCCGTACAGAACCCGCCCGTGGACGTGGTGGCGGTGTTCCAGGTCTACGCCTCGGCCTCGAAGTCCGCCTACTCCGACATCGTGCGGCCGGAGGTGCGCATTCCGGGTCGCCTTCTCAACGTGCGGACCGGTCAGTCGCTCGGTGCCTTCGAGGTCGCCGGCGTGCAGCTGCCGCCCCTGCCTCAGGGCTGCGACCGGGAATGCCTCCTCGAGCGGGTCGGGGCCGAGGCGAAGACCATCGCGGCCGATGTCGCGGCGGCCCTGACGGCGAAGCTCGACGGTGTCGTCGCGCCCCGGCGCGGCACCGACGCGGGCGGCCCCGCCTTCACCGCCCCGCCCCTCGCGGGCGGTGCGCCCGCGGCGGTTCCGGGGGGCGAGGCCTGCGGCGGCCTGCCGACGGCCTACACCGTGAAGCTGAGCGGCTTCTCGGCCCAGGAGGTCCAGGCGGCCGAGGAATACATGGCGGCGTTCCGCTGCTACGAGCACCACCGTCCGGTGCGCTCCGGCGGCGCGTCGGCCGAGTACTGGTACGAGACCCGTTCGGATTCGGCGCGTCTCGGCCGCAACCTGCGCCTGATGCTGGAGCACATGAGCGCGCCGGGCCAGGTGCAGT
Organism: Methylobacterium sp. Leaf87; assembly: GCF_001422775.1. NCBI lineage: Bacteria > Pseudomonadati > Pseudomonadota > Alphaproteobacteria > Hyphomicrobiales > Methylobacteriaceae > Methylobacterium > Methylobacterium sp. Leaf87. The sequence goes on from NZ_LMMI01000056.1 coordinate 224,543, forward strand.
TCTCGGGCAACATCTTCGTCATCAGCCGTGTGGCGACGCGCTGAAGCCCCGGAGTCCCGCCCATGTCGTTTCCGCGCTCCCGCCACGCCGTCCTGCGGCTGCTCGCCCTCCTGGGCCTTCTCGCAGCTCCCGCCCATGCCGCCGAGGCGACGTTTCCGCCCACCGGAGCGGTCGGTCTCGTTCCGCCGCCCGGGATGGTTCCGGCCAAGGCCTTCGCTGGGTTCGAGCACCCCTCCGGCGCCTCGATCGTCATCATCGAGATGCCGGCGGAGGCCTACGGACAGCTCGTCGCCAAATTCACGCCCGAGGCCCTCGGACCGACCGGCTTCGTCGCGAAGGGCACGGGCGAGGGCTTGTCCGTGACAGGGGGCGAGGGCCGGCTCCTGCGCGGCAGCCAATCGGCCAACGGACTCGCCTACACCAAGTGGATCGCGGTGGTGCGGGGCGGAGCCGGCACCGGCCTCGTCACCGTCCAGGTCCCCGAGGCCGCCCGCCGGCAGGTGCCCGACAAGGCCGTGGAGGCGGCACTCGGGACGATCGCGTTCCGGGCACCCGGCAACGTCGCCGACCAGATCGCGGCCCTGCCCTACTCCGTCGGCGATCTGGCGGGCTTCCGCCCGGTCCGCACCCTGATGGGCAATGCCCTTCTGCTCACCGACGGCCCCAAGGACATCGATCCGGAGGGCGAGCAGGCGATCGTCATCGTGGCGCCCTCGCTGGGCCAGGTTCCGGTCGCGCCCGGCCAGGAAGGCGCCTTCGCCCGCAAGGCCCTGGGCACCATCCGCGAGGTGCGGGACATCGCGGTCGCGGACGAGAAGAACTCGACCGTCGGAGGTGCGGCCGTGGTCCGCCTGCGCGGGACCGGCAGCGACACACGGTCCGGCCGGATGATGAGTGTGCACCAGACGATCCGCTTCGATGGCGCAGGGTACCTGCGGGTCATCGGCCTCGCCGGTGCGGACCAGCGGGACGTTCTCGCGCGGATCGATCGCATCGCCGCGTCCATCGCAGTGCGCTGAGCCCGAGGAGCCTCGTCATGATCCGTCCGGCAATCCTTCTCACGGGCTCGTTCCTGTGGCTCGGAACGGCAACCCTCGCAACCGGTGCATCAGAGGCGGACCTCACCGACATCCCCGGCACGACGGCGCAATGCCGGGAGGCCGAGAGCCGCATCGCCTGCCTGCAGACCCTGACGGAGCGAAGCGCCCGGCGGGTCCGGCAGGCCCTGGCGAAGGCGCGGGCGGCCATCGCGCGCAGTCCCACGATCTCCGACGCCGAACGGCCCGCAGCGCGTGAGACCCTCGAGCGGACCCAGCGCGCCTGGCGCATCTACGCGCGCCTGCGCTGCGAGGCGGAGGTCCCGGTCGCCTTCACGGGTGGGACCGGCCGCAACCAAGCCGTGCTGACCTGCCTGCGCGTGCATGATGCGCGCCGCACCGCCGAGCTCGGCGACTTGGCTGGAATCGATTGACGTCGAGGATGAGGGACGCCCCCATGAGATGGCTCGTTCTCCTGATCGCCTCGCTCGGTGCCACCGACGCCCGCGCCTGGCAGGCGGCCGATGCGCGCGCGCCGCTCCTCCAGGATTGGGCGGCCCTCAACGCGGCCTGCCGGGGCGGGCGCGGCGGCGATCCCCGAACCCTCGATGCCTGTGCGCGGCGCGACGTCGTCGACCGACGGCTCATCGCGGAGGGCTGGTGCTACGGGCGGCCCGGCGACGCCGGGTTTCAGCGGGCCTGGCGCCGTTGCACCGATGACCCGCGCGGGCGGCCGTGACGCCCGAACCCGTGACGCCCGAACCCGTGGCACTCGCGGGGCCCGGCGATGCGCCGATTGGACGCCGGAACGCCCGATCTCGAACACGGAGCCCGTCATGACCCCTACGATCCGCCTCGTCTCTGCCCTCCTCCCGCTGCTCCCGTCCGGGGCCCTCGCGCAGGATGTCGGCGCGAGCATCCTGCAGGGACTCCAGCAGCAGCAGTTCCAGGGGCTCGATGCGGCGATCGGCGCCCAGTCCGTCGAGGACACCGCACGGCTGCCCCGGGGGGATGCCGAACCTCCGGTCCGCCGCGCGGCCCTTCCGTTCACGACCAGCGCCGAGCTGCGGGCCGCCACGATCGGCCGGCACATCCAGGCCTTGCGGGCGACGAACCCCATCGCCGCGGTCGAAGTCGCACGCGAGATGGCCAAACACGATTACGACGCGATCTTTCGCAGTTTCCTCACCCAGACCGATCTGCGGGCAGACGATGCCGGCGACGTGCTCACGGCCTTCATCGTCCTGCAGTGGATGGTGGCGAACAACGTCGAGGTCGACCCGAGCCCCACTGCCCTGGAGGCGATCCGGCGCCGGATGGTCGAGCCGATTGCGGGCAAGCCGCCCCTGTCGCGACCCGCCACCCGCGCCGCCTTCGCCGAACAGGTGAAGCTGCGCACGGTCCTTCATCATGCTGGCTGGCAGGCGGCCCGGCGCCTGGGGCTGGTGCCCGATTTCCTGGCCGGGTTGTCGAAGGACTTCATCCCGGTGGCGTCCCTGCGGAGCGTCGCCATCACCGACGAGGGGCTGGTTCCGAAAGGGCGCCGGCCCGGTTCCGCCGGACCAGCCCCGGATGCGGACTCGGCCGGGGGCCGGGCCGGCGCCACCGCGCCGCGGCCCGTCCCCGCTGCCGACGCGGTTGTGTCTAGCCCCGCGCCCCTGGCCGAGCCGCGCCACACCGCGAACTGGTCCGCCGTCGAGGGCGTGTACTTCCGGGCCGCCACGGGCGTCGGCGTCGGCGGCATGGTGGTCATCGAGTATGAGCCGCTGATCCTGTTTCGCGACGGCAGCAGCTACGAGATCGACGACGCGGCCCTGGAGGATGTCGACCTGACGGCCGAGCGGATCGCCGAACCCCGCCGGTTCGGGCGCTGGACCCGCTCGGGCAATCGGTTCGTCCTCACCGGGGCGGACGGGAAACCGCAGGACAACACGCTTCAGGGCGGCTCGTTCTTCAAGGCCTATCCGGCCGATGCGGGGGAGCGGGCCATCGCGCGGACTTACCGGCGCCTGTCGGGCGGCGGCAACAGCGCCATGGGGGGCGACGTCATGATCTCCGTGGCGAGCCGGTACGCGTTTCGTGCGGACGGAACGTATGGGCGCGGCGGCGCCGTGGGGGCCGTCAATTCGGGTGCGACCTCTGGTGCCGGTTCGGCCATGAGCCGACGCGGTGCCCCCGAGGGCGGGCGCTACGCCCTCGACCACCACACCCTGACGCTCATCGGCGAGGACGGGCGAAGCCGGCGGCTGTTCTTCGCCTATGGCTCACGGAAGGACCCGCCGCAGCCGGACCGCGACATGGCCTTCATCGGCGCCAGCGTCTTTTCGCAGCCGGATTGATCCGGGCGGGCATCGCGGGGCGGCCCACCCCGCCCCCATCCGGTGCCGCGAGCTTGCGCCGGCCGGTCCTCATGCGGGATCGGAATAGGGCTGTCCGAGACGGCATTGGACCCCAGGCCCCGACGCGGCGCATCGTATCCGCACAAGGGGAGATCGCGATGCTCGGTGTACTTGGTGGGATGGGTCCGATGGCGACCGTGGACTTCATGGGCAAGGTCGTCCGCAACACCCCGGCCGCCTGCGATCAGGACCATATCCGGATAATCGTCTGCTCGGCGGCCGACATCCCCGACCGCACGGCCGCGATCCTCGGCGAGGGGCCCGATCCCTTCCCGGCCATGCGCGACACCCTGCGGCGGCTCGAGGCGGCGGGTGCGCGCCGGATCGCGATCCCATGCAACACGGCGCATCGTTGGCACGCCGCCCTGCAGGCCGAAACGTCGCTGCCCATCCTCCACATCGTCGACGCCGTGGCGGACGCCCTCGCAGGCGGAATGGGCGATCGCATCGGTGTGCTGGCGACCCGTGGCACGATCGCGGCGGGCATCTACCGGGAGCGTCTGGCCGCGCGCGGGTTCACGTGCCGGGCACCCGATGCCGCGGGACAGGCCGAAGTGACGCGCGCGATCCGCCTCGTGAAAGCCGGGCACTCGGCAAAAGCCGGGCACTTGGCAGAAGCGCACACGATCCTGGCCGGGCAGGCCGAGGCGCTGATGTCGGCCGGGTGCAGTCGGATCGTCATGGCATGCACGGAAATTCCGGTTGCGCTGGCCTCCGTCGAAGGTCCCCTGGGCACGGCCCTGGTGGATGCTACCGAAGCCCTGGCCCGTGCCTGCGTGCAGGTCTGCCTGCAAGACGATGCGGGCCCGTCGCTGGCCCGTGCCGCCTGAGCCCGCTGGCGCGGCGCAGACGGCCCCGTCCGCCCAGGCGCACGGCCTTCCCCCGAGCGCGGCGATCAGGCGTCTTCGGCGTCCTCGACCCGGTAGCGCAGCCAGACGGTGCCGCCTTCCAGGGTCTCGGTCTGCAGGTGCCGGAGCGCCTTTCCGGCCGCCGGTCGCTCGCCCGGTTCGCCGTGATACTCGAAGATGGTGGGCACGCCCGCGAGGCCGTCGAGGGCCGGCGAGACGAGCAGGCTGACCTCATCGATCAAGCCGGCCTTGAGGAAGGCGCCGTTGATGATGCCGCCACCCTCGAGAAGCAGGGTCCGTACGCCGAAGGCCGCACCCAGGGTGTCCATGGCGGCGGACAGGTCCCGGCCCTCCGGCCCCGCGAACAGGTAGGAGACCCCGTCCTCCCGAAGCTCGGCGAGGTAGGCGTCGGAGACGCCCTCGCCGAGGACCGCCACCACGTGATCGCCGCCGGCATCGTCCCGCCCGTAATGGACCTTGCCGTGCGGATCGATGGCGACGGCCAGATCGCGGCCCTTGCGGTCGCCGAGATGGGTCCGGCGCAGACTGGCCGGGATGGCCGACGGCATGCGGGGATGTCCCTTGGCGATCTCCGCCATGGTCGTGCGGCCGACGATCCATCCCTCGCCCCCGAGACGTGCGGCGGTCTCCTCGTAGTACCGGTGGACCAAGCCGTCCGCGATACCCGTGGCCGGCGGTGTCCAGCGGCTCGGGTGGAGCCGGCCGTCGATGGAGCTCCCCATGTGACAGATGATTCTCGGGCGCATGGCGGGCCTTCGCCTGTTCTCGGGTTACGGTCCTGTCAGATAGCACGCGGTTCGCTGGCCATGACCCGCGGCGCCCGGTCCGAAAGGTCGACTTTCGGCCCGGATCGCAACCCGACGTCCCGACATCTGCCGCCGTTTTTTGCGCCTCTCCTCAGGCCGCGTCGGGCAGGCGCGCGAGGAGCTTGTCGAGGGTGATGGGATAGTCCCGCACCCGAACGCCGGTGGCGTTGTGGATGGCGTTGGCGACCGCCGCCGCGGCTCCCGAGATGCCGAGCTCGCCCACGCCCTTGGCCTTCAGCGGTGTGGCGGCGGCATCGACCTCGTCGAGGAAGATCGCGTCGAGGTGCGGGATGTCGGCATGGACCGGGACCTCGTACCCGGCCAGATCGTGGTTGGCGAAGAAGCCGCGCTTCGTGTCGACGGCGAGTTCCTCCATGAGGGCGGCCCCGATGCCCATGGTCATGCCCCCGATGATCTGGCTTCGCGCCGCCTTCGGGTTGAGGATGCGCCCGGCCGCGCACACCGCCAGCATCCGCCGGACCCGGATCTCCGCGGTGTCCACATCCACCCCGACCTCGACGAAGTGGGCGCCGAAGGTCTGGATCGCGAATCGCTTGGTCAGGTCGCCGAACTCCATGGCGTCCTCGGCCACGAGATCGCCTCCGCTCGCGGCCCCGGCGAGGGGTGCGCTCAGATTGCCGGACCGGACGAGGCCGTCCGCGAACACCGCGTCGGCGGAATTGATGCCGAGGCGCTGCGCCACCGTCTCGCGCAGGCGCATGCAGGCCGCGTAGACGCCGGCGGTCGAGGAGGCGGCCCCCCATTGACCACCCGAGCCAGAGCTTTCGGGAAAGGACGAATCCCCCAGCCGAACCACGACACGGTCCAGGGGCAGACCCATCATCTCGGCCGCGGTCTGGGCGATGATGGTGTAGGTGCCGGTGCCGATATCGGTAATGTCGGTTTCGACCGTGACCACGCCGCGGCCATCGAGCCGAACCCGCGCGGCGGACTTCGTCACCGGCGCCCCGCGGATGGCCGAGGCCATGCCGAGGCCGACGCGCCAGCGCCCGTCCCGCACCTGCCCGGGCTTGCCCACGCGCCGGTCCCAGCCGAAGCGCTCGGCGCCCTGACGCAGGCACTCGACCAGCTGCCGCTGCGAGAAGGCGCGCTCCGGCGTCTCGGGATCGACCTGGGTGTCGTTCAGGACGCGGAAAGCGACGGGGTCGAGCCCGAGCTTCTCCGCCATCTCGTCCATGGCGACCTCTAGGGCCATCATGCCGGGGGCCTCGCCCGGCGCCCGCATGGCGCTGCCCTCGGGGAGGTCGAGTTGCGCCAGGTGAAGGCGCGTCATCCGGGCCGCGCCCGCATAGAGCAGCCGGGTCGGAACGACGGCGGCCTCCGGGCGTCCGCCTGCGAGGTTGCCGGACCAGCTCTCGTGGCCGATGGCGGTGATGCGCCCGTCCGCGGTCGCGCCGATGCGGACGCGCTGGATCGTGGCCGGACGGTGGGTGACGTTGTTGGCCATCAGGGGCCGCGTCAGGGCGACCTTGACGGGGCGGCCGGCCGCCCGGGCCCCGAGCGACGCCAGGACCGCGTCGGCGAGGATCGTCCCCTTGCCGCCAAAGCCCCCGCCGATGTAGGGCGAGACCAACCTGACCCGGTCCTTCGGGATGCCCAGGGTCTTGGCGAGGTCGCGCACCCCCCAGTTCATCTGCTGAATCGAGGTCCACAGGGTGAGGCGGTCGCCGTCCCAAGACGCCACGGAGGCATGCGGCTCCATCATCGCGTGGGTCTGGTCGGGCGTCGTGTAGGTCTCGTCGACCCGGAAGGCCGCCGCGGTGAAGGCACCCTCGAAATCCCCGACCTGCGTCTCGGTCGGCCCGCCGAACTGGCCGGGCTTCGGCACCGGGGCGGTCTCCTTCGCCGCCGCGAGCTCGAAGCGGCCCGGGGTGGCGACCGCATCGACCCGGATGAGGGCAGCGGCGGCGCGGGCCTGCTCGAAGGTCTCGGCGACCACGACCGCGACGGCCTGATGGTAATGGTCGATGTCCGGCCCCGCGAGCGCCCGGGCGACGTAGAACGCCCCCCGGTCGAGCGGGCCGGCGTTCCGCGCCGTGACGACCGCCAGCACACCGCTGGCGGCCTCCGCACGGGACGTGTCGACGGAGCGGATCCGGCCCTTGGCGATACCGGCGCCCACGACGAAGCCATGCGCGAGGTTCACCTGCGGGTCGTGCCAGTCGTTGGCGTAGGGGGCGGTCCCCGTCGTCTTGAACGGACCGTCGATCCGGTCCGTCGGCTTCCCCACGACCACCAGCCGGTCGATGGGGTTCTGGCCCGCGGGTGTCTCGAACTTCATGCCACCGAACCCTGCGCTGAGCCTGTTGCGATGCTGTCTCCCGTCGCGGCGCTCAGGCCGCGTCGGGCATGCGGTTCAAGAGCTTGTCGAGGGTGATGGGGTAGTCCCGCACGCGGATGCCCGTGGCGTTGTGGATCGCGTTGGCCACCGCGGCGCCGACGCCGCAGATGCCGAGTTCGCCCACGCCCTTGGCCTTCATCGGCGACGACATCGGATCGACCTCGTCGAGGAAGAACACCTCCTGGTGCGGGATGTCGGCGTGGACCGGGACCTCGTAGCCGGCGAGATCGTGGTTGACGAAGTAGCCGCGCTTCGTGTCGACGGCGAGCTCCTCCATCAGGGCGGCGCCGACCCCCATGGTCATCCCGCCGATCACCTGGCTGCGGGCGGTCTTCGGATTGAGGATGCGCCCGGCGGCGCAGACCGCGAGCATCCGGCGTACCCGGACTTCCGCCGTGGCCACGTCGACCCCGACCTCGACGAAATGCGAGCCGAAGGTCGATTGCTGGTGGGTCTTGCCGAAATCGCCGAACTCGATGGCGTCCTCGGCGACGAGATCTCCCGCGGTCGCCGCCTCGGCGAGTGGGACGGCGCGGTTGCCAGAACGGACCTGCCCGTCCGCGAACACGGCGTCGGCCGAATTGACCCCGAGCTTGCCCGCCACCGCCTCGCGGAGCTTCACGCAGGCCGCGTAGACGCCGGCGGTCGAGGAGTTGGCGCCGAACTGCCCGCCCGAACCGGCGGACACCGGGAAGGTGGAGTCGCCGAGCCGGACGATCACCTTGTCGAGGCCAACCCCCATCATCTCGGAGGCCGTCTGGGCGATGATGGTGTAGCTGCCGGTGCCGATGTCGGTCATGTCGGTCTCGACCGTGACCATGCCCTTCGAATCGAGCCGGACGCGGGCGGCCGATTTCAGCACCATGTTGTTGCGGAAGGCTGCGGCCACGCCCATTCCGACGAGCCATCGCCCGTCGCGGACTTGCCCCGGCTTGCCCCGCTTGTCCCAGCCGAAGCGTTCTGCGCCCTGGCGCAGGCATTCGACGAGGCTGCGCTGCGAAAACGCACGCGACGGCTTCTCCGGATCGACCTGGCTGTCGTTGATCTCACGGAACCGGATGGGGTCGAGCCCGAGCTTCTCCGCCATCTCGTCCATGGCGACCTCGAGGGCCATCAGGCCGGGAGCCTCGCCTGGCGCGCGCATGGCATTGCCCTCGGGAAGATCGAGCACGGCGAGGCGCAGGGCGGTCATCCGGTTCGGTGCCGCGTAGAGCAGGCGGGTCTGCAGGACCGCCGCCTCGGGACCGCCTTCCGGCAGATCGCCCGACCAGCTTTCATGACCGATGGCCGTGATCCTGCCGTCCTGGGTCGCACCGATGCGGATGCGCTGGAGGGTCGCCGGCCGATGCGTCGTGTTGTTGAACATCTGCGGACGCGTCAGAGCGACCTTCACCGCCCGTCCCGCCGCGCGGGCTCCGAGCGCCGCGAGCAGCGCCTCGGACCGCAGGAACAGCTTGCCGCCGAAGCCGCCGCCGATGAAGGGCGACACGAGGCGCACGTTCTCCTTGGGAACGCCCAGGGTCAGCGCCAGATCGCGCACGCCCCAGTCGATCATCTGGTTCGACGTCCAGACCGTGACCTTGTCGCCATCCCAGGACGCGACGGACGCACAGGGCTCCATCATCGCGTGGGCATGGTCGGGCGTGGCGTAGCGCTCGTCGAGCTTCACCGGCGCGGCCGCGAACGCGCCCGTGAAATCGCCCACGGCGGTGGCGGATGGACTGCCTTGGACATCGCCCGGATCTGTCGCCCCGGCCTTCGCCACGGCCAGATCGAAGGCTCCTTTCGAGGTGGAATACCGGACCTTGACCAGGGCCGCGGCGGCGCGGGCCTGCTCGAAGGTCTCGGCGACCACCACGGCGACCGCCTGATGGTAATGCTGAATCTGCGGACCGCCGAGAAGGTTCGCCGTGTTCAGCTTGCCCTTGTCGAGCTTGCCCGCCGTCTCGGCGGTGACGATGGCGACGACGCCCGGAGCAGCCTTGGCGGCGCCCAGATCCATTGATGCGATCCGGCCCTTGGCGATGGTGGCGCCGACGACGACCCCGTAGGCGAGCTTCGCCTGCGGATCGTGCCAGTCGTAGGCGTAGGGGGCGGTGCCGGTGGTCTTGTACTTGCCGTCGATCCGGTCGGTGGCCTTTCCGACGACCTTGAGCTGGTCGATGGGGTTCTGGCC
>NZ_LMMI01000057.1:0-1173 GCF_001422775.1 Methylobacterium sp. Leaf87
TGGCCTACCAGGAGGGCGACCCCGACCGGCCGATCGTGGTCGGCATCGTGCCCAACCCGAACAATCCCGTGCCGTACGACCTGCCGGCCAACAAGACCAAGCTCGTGATCCGCTCCGACACGCACAAGGGCACGGGCTACAACGAAGTCTCGATGGAGGACCAGGCGGGCGCCGAGAACCTGTTCACGCATGCCCAGAAGGACATGACCACGAAGGTCTTGAACGACGCCACCAGCCGGGTGGACGCCAACCAGGTCCAGAGCATCGGCGCGAACCACGCGATGGAAGTCGCCAACAACCAGAGCCAGCAGGTCGGCGGCTCGCGCTCGCTCACCGTCGGCGCGGTGGGCGGCGCGGCGAGCGCGGGTCTCTCTGCGGCGATGGCGGCGCTGTCGGGCCAGACCGCCGGGCTGCTCGGCCAGGCCATGGGCGTGGCCATGCAGGCCATGGGATCGGCCGGAAGCGGCGGCGGAGCGGGCTCCGCGGACGGTGCCGGCGGGGGTGAGGGCGGCGGAGCGTCCGGCCTCGACCCGTCGGCTCTGGTCGGCCTGGCCTCGGGGTTCACCAGCCTCGTCGGTGGCGGGGGGATCGGGGGGCTGCTCGGCGGCGCGATCGATCAGACCCGCGCGGGCATCAACGCGGCGAGCGCCAAGAGCATGATCCAGGCGGGCGGGGCGGGCATGGCCGGCGCCGGCACGCAGCTCGCCGGCCAGGTCGCCGGCATGATGGGCCGCCTCGGCGGCGTCATGAACACCCAGGTCTCGCGGTTCCAAAACAACACCACCGGCCTCGCCAGCACCGAACAGGTCGGCGTCACGAAGGTCGTCAACGTCGGCCAGACTTCACGTGAGCATGTCGGAAGGACAAAAAAGCTAACGGTCGGGGACGAATTTGTGATCGAGGTCGGAAAGTCCAAGTTTATCATGCGCAAGGACGGCACAATCATCATCCTTGGCACAAACTTCAATTTCACCGCATCCGGTCCTGTGCAAATCAACGGTTCGGTGGTCGATCTCAACAAGCCCGGCTCTGACGAGGGAGGGGGCGGCAACTCTGCCGATGGCTCCTGAGAGTCCGTCCGATAAGTCATGACGCTCGGCCCAGCCTTCGGACGAGGATCATGATGGCGGCGGCGTAGAGGAAGGCCTGAGCTGAGGCGAGGGTCGCTTCCGG
>NZ_LMMI01000058.1:0-1135 GCF_001422775.1 Methylobacterium sp. Leaf87
CGATCTGCTGCCGTGGAACTGGACCCAGCCTCAGCGCCGGCAGATCGCCGCCTGACACCCCGCCGGGACCACGAACGCGGCCTTCACCGAAGGCGTACTTTTGGAAAGAAGACGGGTCTCTTCTTGGCGTTGGCTTTGTAAGGAATGATCGGAGCGATGCCGCGGACGCGGGCGGCGGCGCGATTGCGCTTGCTGTCGTAGCCTTTGTCGGTGACGGCGGCGCGGGGCCTCACGTCGGGCCCGAGATCCAGCAGCGTTTCGAACTGTGGGCTGTCACCGGCCTCTCCACCAGTCAGGACGAAGGCGAGGGGCAGGCCGGAAAAGTCGGTCTTGAGGTGGATCTTCGTCGAGAAACCGCCCCGCGAGCGGCCGAGCGCCTGATCCTGCTGCCCCCCTTTGCACCGGCCGCCGAGACGTGGGCCCGGACCACCGTCGAGTCGAACATCTGCACGAAGTCGGCGGTGGGGCTCAGTTCGGCCAGCGCCTCGAAGAAGGCATCGATCGTCCCGTTCTCGCGCAGTCGCCAGAACCGTTTCCAGATCGAATTCCAGTTCCCGAACTCGGCCGGCAGTGTCCGCCACGTCACGCTCTGCACCGTGAAATAATGCAGCGCTTCCAGAAACCTTTGGTCGTCACGGCCCTTGTCGCCCCGTCGCGAGCGAACCGCGCGGAACACCTCCAGGGCGATCGTCCAATCCGCGTCCGTCATCCGTGTCAGCATGGGCAAGCCTCCCCAAAACCGACACCCTATGAATCATCGATCCGCCCGCTCGGAAAGCCCGCCGTCGCTAATCCGTCCACACCGCCTAAGCGATAGGGTGCGAAGCCGTCGTGCGTCGCAATCCAAACGAACGTCCGATTCATTTGACCCTCCCGGTGACTTTCGCAAAAGTGCCAATTGCGATCCGGCCTTCGAGTTGTGCCCTGAAGTCCGCGATGCCCAGAACTTCAACGGGATTGCCCGCATCTTTCGTAATTTTTATTCCTGAAAGCAGATTGGCAAAAATCCATTCAAGCCGGTCTAGGGCGGACGAACGGTACGCCTTCGGTGAAGGCCGCGTTCGTGGTCCCGGCGGGGTGTCAGGCGGCGATCTGCCGGCGCTGAGGCTGGGTCCAGTTCCACGGCAGCAGATCG